>JAHLFK010000022.1 GCA_018883805.1 Candidatus Limosilactobacillus merdavium
ACTAATTGGACTGTATTCATTTTCAATCTTCTTAGTAGCCATCAATTGTTCAAGATTTAATTCAAAGACATAAGTTTCTGGAATCTTGTACTCTTTAGCTGTTTCTGGGTGAACTTGACCAATAAAGCCAATTAGTTCTCCATCAATAAGGATATTAGCAGTCCGTCCAGGGTGCATTTCTGGCCGAGAACTATCAGCAACATATTCCACTTTGCCAGCAATTCCCATGTTGTGAAGGTAACGTTCAACCATTCCCTTTAATTGGAAGAAGTCTACTGGTTGGTCTGCTATGTGCCAACTATTGTTCAGTAATTGACCAGTAACTACCCCTGCAACGTGTTCTTGTTCTTCAGGTCGTTCGCCACCCTTAGGAATGAATACGCGACCTTCTTCGTAAAGGGCAACATTATTAACATTCCGGGCAACGTTATAAGCAACGTCAATCAGCAAGCCGCTAATAATGCTCATTCGGGTAGCAACATGATCGGAGCTCATTGGAAAATCAAGCTTCATTGGTTCGTCAACTGGATCAATTTGGAACTGCTTAGCCTTATCAACAGTCGTTAATGAGTAACTAATTGCTTGATTAAGGCCCATTCCTTCAAAGTCATGCCGGGTAGCCCGGATAAACTTTTGCCGTGGAGTTAAGCCACCATGATTTCTAGTCATCACAGGTAAGCTTTCTGGTAAATTATCATAACCATAAATCCGGGCGATTTCTTCATACAAATCAGCCGGTAAACTAATATCCCAGCGACGAGCAGGAACAGTAACAACAACAGTATCATTGCTAGTTAACTTATTATCAAATGAAAGACGATCAAAAATGTTAGTAACGTCTTCCATCTTTAAATCAGTTCCAAGAACGTGGTTAACCTTTGCAAGAGAAAGTTCGATATCTTTGCTTTCTGCAGGTTCTTCACTTCCAGTAACAATTCCCTTAGTAACTGTTCCACCAGCTAATTCGGCAATTAATTCTGCAGCTTCATTGAGTGCTGTTTCAACAGTTTCTGGATTAATTCCCCGTTCAAACCGCATTGAAGATTCACTGTGAAGATCAAGTCGCCGAGCTTGCTTTCGAACCATTACTGAATCAAAGACAGCAGCTTCCAAGGCGACTGTTGTAGTTTCATTTGAAACAGCAGTCCCTTGACCACCCATGGTTCCTGCAAGGGCAACTGGCTTGTCACCACTAGTTACCACAATATCGTTCTCATTCAAAGTTTGTTCTTCATCATCAAGAGTTACAAACTTTTCATCTTTCCGTGCATGACGAACACTAATGTCATGACTTGGCAACTTATCATAATCATAACTGTGTAATGGTTGACCATACTTAAGGAGAACATAGTTGGTAACATCAACCACATTATTAATTGGACGAATACCTGAAGTCCATAAACGAATTTGTAACCATAGTGGACTTTCAGCTACCTTAACTCCCTTAATAACCCGTAACTTGTATGTTGGTGCAATCTTTTGATCAGAAATTTCGGCACTGATCAATTCACTAGTTGATTGATCATCATTTTCTTTGACTGGAACTTCCTTAAAGTGAGGTTCCAAACCATAGAAAGCTGCAATATCGTTAACGTTACCGTAAATACTTAACATGTCTCCACGGTTAGGAGTAACGTCAGTATCGATAATTGTGTCATCCATTCCAAGGTAACCAAATACTGATTCTCCTGGCTTAGCGTCATCAGGAAGAATGTAAATTCCTTCTTCATAAGCCTTTGGAGCGATCTTATCACTAAAGCCAATTTCTTGAAGAGCACAAAGCATTCCATTAGATTCGATTCCACGAATCTTACCCCGCTTAATCTTTTGGTTATCTGCAATCCGAGCACCGTTCAATGCAACGATTACCTTTTGGCCAGCAGCTACATTAGGGGCACCACAAACAATTTGCAGTGGTTCTTCCTCACCAACATTTACAGAACAAACATGCAGGTGATCTGAATTAGGGTGTGGTTCACAGGTTTCGACTTGTCCCACAACTATTTTCTTTAAGCCATCACTTAATGAGTAAACATCATTAATATCAACTGATGTCCGCGCAATCTTTTCAGCTAGATCACGGGGTTTAACATCAAGGTCTAAATATTCATTTAACCAATCGTATGAAACTTTCATTGCCGTTATCCTTTCCGATCAAATTGAGTTAAGAAACGAACGTCATTTTGGTAGAAGTTCCGGATGTCAGTAACACCGTACTTCAACATTGCAAACCGATCTGGACCAAGGCCGAATGCGAATCCACCAAATTCTTCTGGATCAACACCAGACATCTTCAAAACATTTGGATGAACCATACCGGCACCAAGCACTTCGATCCAGCCAGTATGCTTACAGATCGCACATCCCTTGCCCATACAGTTAAAACAGGTAATATCAGCTTCAACAGATGGTTCAGTAAATGGGAAGTAACTTGGCCGTAAACGAACATCGAGCTTATCACCAAAGAGTGATTGAGCAACCACTTTTAGTGTTCCTTTGAGGTCAGCCATTGTGATGTGCTTACCAACTACCATCCCTTCAATCTGGTTGAATTGGTGACTGTGAGTAGCATCATCAGTATCCCGACGGTAAACCTTACCTGGTGAAATCATCTTTAGTGGGCCTTGACTAAAGTCATGCTTTTCAAGCATCCGCGCCTGCATTGGTGAAGTTTGTGTCCGCATTAAAACAGATGGGGTAACGTAAAAAGTATCTTGCATATCCCGTGCTGGGTGATCCTTAGGAAGGTTCAATTTTTCAAAGTTATATACTTCTTGTTCAACTTCATCACCAACAGCGACTTCGTAACCCATGGAAACAAATAAATCAACAACTTGATCAATAATTTGTTGGATAACGTGAGGTTCACCTTGAGCAACCGGAGTTCCTGGTAAGG
Source organism: Candidatus Limosilactobacillus merdavium (assembly GCA_018883805.1). Taxonomy (GTDB): domain Bacteria; phylum Bacillota; class Bacilli; order Lactobacillales; family Lactobacillaceae; genus Limosilactobacillus; species Limosilactobacillus merdavium. The sequence continues at coordinate 2,897 of JAHLFK010000022.1, forward strand.
TAACATCAACAGTCTCTGCTTCAAGTTCAGCATCCAGCGCTGCTTTTTCTAATTCTGCCCGCTTAGTCTCAATTGCGGCTGTTAATTCATCACGAACATTGTTAGCAAATTGACCAACTTTTGGCCGTTCTTCAGCGCTTAAATCACGCATTCCACGAAGGACACTTGTAATTGGGCCCTTCTTTCCTAACATCTTTACACGAATTTGATTAATCTTTTTCAGATCATCTGATTCCTTAATTTCTTGCAAACCTTCTTCACGAAGTTCGGCAAGTCGTTCTCTTAGTCCCATAATTTCACTCCTTTTAAGTAAACAAAAAAGCCCCGTCCGATTAGGGACGAGGCTTCGCGGTACCACCCTAGTTTGCAATATAATGCACACTCAAAATCAATAACGGTGATTAACCGGAATATCATTACATATCGGCTCCGGAAATGAAATTCCCTACTATTAGCCAACTACTATTCTCAGAATTATAGTAGCTCTCTGTTAGTAACTCATAGGTACTAGTTTCCATCAACGCTTTTAATTTCAAAGACTATTGTAGCTAAGCACCCTTATTAGGTCAAGAGAAAATTAATTCCACTTGTCACTCCACTTATGAACGGTACTCATTACATCACGTAATTCTTTACCACGTTTTGTCAATGAATAATCAATCCGACTTTCACCCGCATAAGTGTTCCGGGTAACAATATCTTCGTCTTCTAGTTCTTTTAGTCGTTCACAAAGAACTCGATCACTGCAACCGTCAATACTTGCAGAAAGATCTTTAAACCGCATTGTATCCTTAACTAAAAGTGCTTCGATAATTAAACCATTCCACTTCTTTCCAAGGATAGAAAAAGTATGCATAAATTTCGGACAAAGTTCACAACTACCAGCATTTGCTGTCTTGTCAGCTAGTTGTTGCATAGTAACAGCTCCCTTCCGCAAACTACCACACTGACTTCATGCGGCGCTTACGGATCTTCCGTGACAATTTAGCGCGCAAAGGACTAAAGAATTCATGCTCTGCTTCAAAGTCATCAACAAGTGAGACGATCCAACTTTCACGATATTTAGGCAATGCTAAAGTTGCCCCAAACATATGCTTGAGAATAATATCCTTTTCCTTTGCATTAAGCTTTGTCAGCTTTTCCGCATTCCGCAAGGCAACCCGTGGGTGGATAAACGCATGGGTCCCCAAATCAAACTTGGTAGTTCGCCAGTCATAATAAAAGAGATCATGTAATAAGCCAGCGCGAGCAACACTCCGATAATCAAGGTGCATTTTCTTAGCAATCCGATAACTATCGAATGAAACTGCTATCGAATGTTGGAGACGATTAGAGTGATGATGCTGCGTGAATCGTGCTAGCTTTTGAACAGCTGGCTGAGCCAATAAATCACTCACAATAGAAACATACTCTGAATCGGTTCGCCATTCATTAATTGACTTCATGTAATACCCCTTTTCGATTCTTAAAGTTATTCTACAGGATTTGTGCTAACAAATAAATCATTATGCATTTGTATTTTAGAGATCACGATTCAATTGGAACATCAAAATTCCTGCTGAAACCGCAACATTAAGTGATTCTGCTTTACCAGTCATTGGGATATAAAGGTTATCTGTTGTTTGGTTAAGCAATTGCTCACTCATCCCTTGCCCTTCATTTCCCATGATCAGGGCAAAGGTCTTTCCGGGTTCAACGTCACGGAAGCTCTTTGCTTGTGGGTTTAATTGAGTACCATAAACAGGAGCATCAATCTCTTTGAAATCTGCAATCCACTTTGACAAATCGCCCTCATAAACCTTTAAGTGGAATTGAGAACCTTGCATAGAACGGACTACTTTAGGTCCAAAAATATCAGCGGACCGGTGACTAACAACAACACCAGTAAATCCAGCAGCATCTGCCGTTCGCACCATTGTTCCAACATTTCCTGGATCCTGTACACGGTCAAGAAATAGCCAGCCACCATGAAGTTCATCTTTATCTGGAACTTCATGGGCATCAGGTAATGGAACAACAGCCGCAATCCCTTGTGGCGTAACTGTATCAGTAATGTGTTGCATCACCTCTTCAGTAACTTCATAGACTTCATCAGCATTATTTTGTAGTTCGGGATGACTAGTAAGTTGCTCTTCTGTCCCGATCAATTGCATTACATGACTCCCCGCCTGTAATGCTTCATTAACTAAGTGCCAGCCGTCTAATAAGTAGGTTCCTGATTGACGACGGTACTTTTTTGTCTGTAACTTTTTCCAATTTTTTACGTGTTGATTACGAATCGACGTGAGTTTTTCCATTTAAATGTAATCTCCTCTTTTAAATAATTATACCATGCTTATATTGTACAATGATGTTAATAATTTCTATGTTTTTATTAAGGAGTAATTTACAAAAATGACAACTAAGTGCTTTAAACTAATCGTTAATGGACGCGTACAAGGCGTTGGCTTCCGTTATGGTACCAATCAAATAGCTAATCGACTAGGGATTACTGGTAGTGTTAGAAATCTTCCAGACGGCACGGTTGAAATCATTGCTGAGGGTGCTGCGGATATTCTGGATAGCTTCATCGAATTAATTAAACAGGGGACAACAAGTTTTGCTCGTGTCACGAATGTTCAAATTACCGAGTTACCAATTCATCATTATCGGCTCTTCATGATTAAATAAGTAGAATTACCAGGTAGTTTAATGGTAATATGTGTACTGTTTATACTTAAAATTAAGAATAATTTCAAATAATAGGAGAGAATTTTAATGAAACACAAACGACTCTCGGTAGCTGGATTATTAACAGCTGCCTTACTGTTACTGAGTGGTTGTGTACGGACAACCAAATCAGGAAAGCCGTATGGATTAACTTACACATACCTTGCAAAACCAATGCAGCACTTAATGGAATGGTTAGCAAGTCACCTAGGCAATAACTACGGATGGGCAATCATTGTGATCGTGGTTGTTGTTCGGACGATTCTGTTACCGGTCATGTTTTCTCAAATGAAGAAATCGACAATTATGCAAGAAAAGATGGCTCGAATCCAACCACTTCTGAAGGATCTGCAAAAGAAGCAACGGGAAGCGAAAACTCCTGAAGAACAAGCAGCCGTTGGTTCACAAATGATGGCTGTTTACCGTGAAAACAATGTTAGCTTGACTGGTGGGATTGGTTGTTTACCATTGTTAATCCAGTTGCCAGTCTTTGCTGCACTGTATGCTGCTATTCGCTACTCCCCTGATTTGTACCATGCTACATTTATGGGAATTGCCCTTGGTAAACCAAGTATTCTTTTCGCCATCTTATCCTTCATTGCTTATGCAGTTCAAAGCTACTTAGGATTAGTTGGTGTTCCAGAAGAACAAAAGAAACAAATGAAGATGGCTATTTGGATGAGTCCATTTATGACCTTCTTCATTTCATTAACTTCATCCGCTGGTCTTGGTCTTTACTTCTTTATTGGTGGACTCTTTGCCATCCTTCAAACCTTAATGATCAATGCATACCGGCCACGTATTCGGCGGCAAATTGCTGAGGAAAACAAGAATAATCCTGTTAAGGTTCCTGAAGCACCAAAAACAAGTACTCCAGCAAGTAGTGATGTTTCTTCAAAGATTGATGAATTGAAAAATCCTTCAACTCCAAAGAAGAGCACCCAAAAGCAAAGTAATCGGCAAAGAAATGCTGGTAAACAACACCATCATAAGAACAATTAATTAAATAGATTCAATAAGATGGCCTCTAGCGTTCACAATTCTAAATGCTAGAGGCCCTTAGTATTTTCAGATTTTACTTGAGGAGGAAATTTAAGATGATAAAACCAATTAACCATGACCAATTATTACTTCAGCAAAAAGCAATTCCTGCGACTAAGCAAGATCTTAATATTGGTGTTGATCTTCAAGATACACTTCGCGCTCACCAGACAGAATGTATTGGAATGGCAGCTAATATGATTGGCATTAATAAAGCTGTTATCATTGCATCTCTTGGTCCCTTCGATATGGTGATGTACAACCCAGTAATTACCCAAAAAGAAGGAGCATATCAAACTGAAGAAGGTTGTCTTTCACTTACAGGGAAACGTTCAACTACCCGTTACAAGAAAATCACCGTAAAATTCCGTAACCAAAACTGGCAACTTCAATCACTACAACTTTCTGACTTAGCAGCGGAAATCGTCCAACATGAGTTAGATCATCTTGAAGGGATTTTAATTTAGTTTTCTTTCTCACTAGAGATTGATTTGCTAAGATATTAGTAAGAATGAAATAAGAGTTTCAAAATCGCCGGGTTTTGTCCTACATCAAGTGTTCTTTCCAAACAGGCGTCCAGTTATCTGGAGGATGGAAAGCTAATCTGGAGGTTTTATATTTGTCAATTACAAAAGAAGTCTTTCACTACGTTAGCCGAAACATTGTGGCAATGGTTGGTACTTCGGTCTATGTTCTGATTGACACCCTATTTATTTCAATTGCTGCGGGAGCTTTAGGGTTGACTGCCCTCAATCTAGCACTACCAATATTTAACTTTTTTAACGCTTTTGGTCTTCTGCTAGGAGTTGGTGGTGCAACGATCTTTTCGCTCAATAAAGTCTTACACCCCGAGAGGATTGAGTCCCTCTATAGCTCACTAATGATTTCAGCAGCTGTTTTTGGAATCATTCTAGCAATTCTAATTGACCTTTTTTCAGTGGGAATTGTTGATTTCCTTGGTGCCAATGATGCTACTCGCCAACTAGCGATTACTTATGTCAGAATTGTGGCTTGGTGTGGTCCCCTTGTAATGTGTAACTACATCAGTATCAATTTTATTCGAAATGACGGTAATCCTACACTGACAATGATGGCAACAGTAATTGAAACAACATCTGTCGTGGTTATTGATTGGTTCTTCATTTTCTGTCTTGGCTTAAAAATGGAGGGTGCAGCGATTGCGGTTATTTTCTCACCAGCAATTAGCCTATTTGTTCTTTCATTTCACCGTAAATTTAAAGGACGGAAATTACACTTTCACCTCGTTTGGCCATCCATCAAGCCAATTATCCGATCTGCCCGCTTAGGTGCTGCCGCAGCATTAAATGAACTAAGCACTGGTGTCAGTGTCTTCTTCTTCAACCATGTTCTGCTTACCCTGGCAAACAATTATGCGGTCGCCGCTTACGGGGTCATCTCAAATATCGCAATCGTAGTCTTGGCGATTGCTAACGGGGTTGCTCTAGGAGTGCAACCTGTTGCCAGTCGGGAATTTGGTGAGCACCACTTCTCTAACACTGCTCAAGCTTTAAGAATTGGGATTATGATTACGCTCGCCTTAGCTTCAATCGAATTTATTATGTTGGTAGTTTTCAAATATCCAATTATTGGAATTTTCAACACTCAAAATTCATTACAGCTAATTCATTATGCCGAAGTTGGTTTACCGATTTACTTCACAAGTGCCTTCTTTAGCGCCCTGAACTATCTGTTTATTCTTTTCCTTACTGCGACAAATGCTGCGCGAGCTTCTTTTGGTCTTTCAGCATTACGTGGTTATCTAATCCTCTTGCCGTCAATTTTTATTCTCCCATTCTTCTATGGGATTAACGGTGTCTGGGCCGCTGTTCCTGTTACAGAACTGATTGTCACCATAATTGGAGCAATCTTAGTTAAACAGCGAGTAACTCAATTTAGCGTTTAATCTTTAACATTACTTCAAGCGTACAAAAGGCTTCCTACATTCAAATTGAATGCAGGAAGCCTTTTAATTATGCTCTTGAACGTTTCAAAGCGTAATCATATAGAATCCAAGCAACGATTCCGAAGAAGATTGGACCAATTGCTGTCCAAAATGCTGTTTGATAATCATGATCCAAGATTGGTTGGACGCAAGTGAAGATAATTCCCAAGCAAACAATGATTTCAACAAACCATACCAATACCTTTGTCCAGAAAGGATTCTTAAATGCTATAAACTCACGAGGAATATCTTTCCGCTGGAATGCTGGAAAGGCACCAACCAAGAAGATATATGGCGCACAAGTTGAAACATTCCCCATGTCAGTTAAAATTTGGTAAAAACTAGCAGCTGCAGAACCACCAAAGGCAACCAAGAAGATAATTACAGAAACAATGACTGCCTGAATCCACATTGCAAATGCTGGCATCCCATGTTGGTTTAATCTAGTAACCCGGTCAGGCCATAAATCAGGATTAGAACCCATGATAAATGATTTGATTTGTGTGTAAACCAAAATGAACATTGCTCCAAGCATCCCCATTAGTCCTGCCAATGCAATTAACCGGGTAAAGAGGTCTCCCAAGAACAAATTAGTAGCATGACTAAGACCTAGTGATACCCCCATCATGTAACCGAGACGGTGGAAAACAACATAGGTAACGTTCCCTAAATTAACACTTGATTTGGCAATAACTTGATTATAGTTAACACTAAAACCGGTCATCACAATCATTAAGACATAACTACCAATTGTCAAAATCGCACCAATTATCAATCCCTTAGGAAATGTCTTCGAAGGGTTCTTCATACTATCAGTAACCCCACCAAGGTTTTCCATTCCAGCATAAGCAAAGATTGCATAAACAACAAATGAAATGACCGCAATCGGTGTTTGAAAGGCTGGATTAGGCGATTCAAAGAAGGTCTTGATCCCATGAATTGGCTGTGCCGGAACTCCATGGTTAGCAATAATTGTAATCAAACTAGCTAAGATAAAAATAAAGTTCATCACGATCATAAAGGCACCACCGAATGAACTAATCTTTGTAATACCGTTAATTCCTCGTGAACTTAGCCAGGTAACCACAATAACAAAGATAATTGCTAGAACACCGATTAATTGCGTCGAGTCTAACGGGCCAATATGCCAGCTTTGCGTTGTATCCTTACCAAAAAGTAATGCTGATAAGGTAATCCATAATCTTGAAGCACTCGAAACAATCCACAGAACCCAACTGGCTAACCAAATAAAGGTTCCAATGAATGCTAACTTCTCCCCAATTGAACCAGCTAGCCAGGAATAAATTCCTCCCTTAGCTTCTTTAAAAGCTGAACCATATTCTGCCATCATCAAGCAGCATGGAAAGAAGAAACAAATTCCTCCGATGATATACCAAAACATCCCAGCATAGGACATCTGCGCGTATGCAATTGAAACATTACCGAACCCATAAATGGTCGAAATAATCATTAAGACCAGCGTCGGTATTGTAATTAATTTTTTCTTTTCCGTCGCCACGGATCTTCAACTCCTTATCCCAATTCCTTAATAACATTAAGTTATCCGCTTTCATTATAGAACTTAATTAGACAATTTCATACAATCCGTAGTAATTTTGTAAAAGATTGATCAAAAAAAGAGCGACGATAGTACTTTACTATCACGCTCTTTTTAAATTATTCAATTAATTACGATTAATCATTCACAATTGGCAAAATAATGCGGAAAATTGATCCTGCTCCAAGAGAACTCTCTAGGGTAATTGAGCCATGGTAACCTTCCACTAACCGTTTAGCGATAGAAAGGCCTAAACCATTTCCGCCCTTCTTCCGACTACGAGCTTTATCAACCCGGTAGAACCGATCAAAGACCTTCTTAGCATCTTCTGGAGAAATTCCTTCACCGAAGTCTTGAATACCAATCTCAACAGTATTCATCCCTCGGGAAAGCGAAATATGAACCTCTTTCCGCTCCTGTGAGTACTTGATTGCATTATCGCAAAGAATTACCAACACTTGTTCCAAATGGTCTCGATAAATGTTACTAGTAACAGGAGAATTAAGATCATCATCTAAGGTAAAGGTAAAATCTGGATAAAGCATCTGGAAGTTGTTATAAACCTGGTGAACGACATCATTAACAACTGTCCGCTGGTTACGGAAATTAATCTCAACCTGTTCCGCTCTGCTTAGATCAAGCATTTCTTGAACCAGGTTCTTCATTCTTTTGGTTTCACTCAATGAAGCAGCTAACGAATCATTAAGCACTTTAGGATCATCTTTTCCCCATCGCTGGAGCATTTCCAAGTGCCCTTGAATAATTGCAACAGGTGTCCGGAGCTCATGACTAACATCGCCAACGAATTGACTTTGTTGGTCAATATACCGCTGCATCCGATCCAGCATTTCATTAAACATCGCAGTTAATTCTGCTAACTCATCATTACGTCCAGTTACGGGTACTCGAATATTCTTCGTTGGGTCCTTACTAATTTCCTTAACGGTATCGTGAATATCGCCCAAAGGCTGGAGTAAGAAGTATGACAAGAAGTAACCTAGCAATCCACTTGTGAGGATAACCAGAAGCATTGCGAAGAAGCAAACCAGCTCTAATTGCTTATAGCTCTTGTAGTATGCATTAAGACTATTCTCAATCTGGAGATATCCAATTAAGTGGTGATTATTTCGGGAATAAATTGCTTGAGTGCCTGCTAGAATCTTATGTTCTGGTCCCTTTACTACTTTAACCCGTTTAGTCTTTGAAAATTGATCATTACTTAATCGTTTCCCGGTGCTAAAAACATTTTTCTTTTCGGGAGAATAAACATTTATTACTAAATGCGAATCGCTTAACTCACGAAAAATTGGCCGCCGATAACGTTGACCATTAACAAACTCGTCTCGACCACGTTCGGGAATAATAATATCGTTAATTTGAGCACGACTTAGAGGCATATCACTGCGGCTAAGTTGTTGACTAATTACTGACATCCCCGAATTAAGTAACTCCCGCTCAGAGCTCAACAGGTTTTGTGTGAAGGCACTAAATAACGACATAGCGACAATACAGAAAATAATAAATGAACCAATCGAAGTCCCCAAAGCCCATTTAAGTTTTAGTGAGAAAAACTTTTTCTGTTTCTTTTCGTTTTCCATTGATCGTCAATCCTAGGAACGAATAACGTATCCTGTACCCCGCACTGTTTGGATGTAACTCTTTTCTCCAGGGCGGTCAATCTTATTACGTAAGTAACGAATGTAAACATCAACAACATTCGTTTCAACTTTTGAGTCATATCCCCAAACCTTACTCAAAAGTTCCTTACGTGACATTACAACGTTGATGTTTTCCATTAAGATTAAAAGCAATTCATATTCCCGCTTAGTAAGGTTAATGACCTCATCGCCACGACGAACGACCCGGTTCTCCTTCTCAATGGTTAAGTCCTTATATTGGACAGTAGTTTGATGTTCCTTATTACTACTGTCTTCGATATTAATTCTCCGTAAAAGAGCACGAACACGGGCAAGTAATTCTTCAATTGCAAATGGCTTAACGATGTAATCATCAGCACCATGGTCAAACCCAGAAACACGATCAATGACTGAATCACGAGCAGTCATAATAATGATTGGTGTATTCTTAAGTTCACGAACCCGACGAGCAACTTCAATCCCATTTAATTCAGGTAACATTAAATCAAGTAAGATTAAGTCAAAATCTTGATTAAGTGCTGCTTGAAGTCCGGCCCGGCCGTCTAATTCAACGTCGGTTTCGTACCCTTCATGCTTAAGTTCCATTTCAACAAAATTCGCTAAATTTTCTTCATCCTCAATAATTAAAATTCGACTCATTGATTTCACCTACACAATTAATTGTTATTTCGTACATTAATAAAGCACAATAATTTTATCACAATTTTCTAATAAACCCCAGCCTTTATCCTTGAATATCTTAAATGACATCGCTTTTATTAAAAAATCAATTAATATAAAAAAATTTAAAATAAAAAAGACCCCTTCAGGTCCGGCGCCTAGAAAAGAGTCTTTTTGGTTATTTAGTTGTTAGTATCAACAACTTGCTTGCCATCGTAGTAGCCACAATTTGGACATACCATGTGTGACTTGCGAAGTTCACCACAGTTTGGGCAAGGTGCAAGACCAGGTACACTCAACTTGATGTGACCCCGACGCATACGCTTCTTAGTCTTTGAAGTCTTCCGTGCTGGAACAGCCATGTTTGACACCTCCTAAGAAATTAATTATCCACAAATGGTTATTAACCGTCCGCTACTTTTTTTCATCCTGATCAGGAAATAGTTTTTTCAACTTAGCGAGACGTGGATCAACTTTTTTATCATTCTGCTGATTAGCTTTATAGTCATCTTCAGTAATGACTTCCCAGCCTTTCCCGTTTGGCAATGTCTTGCCATTACGTTCATCATCAGAAAGAACTCGTAACGGAATCTGCTCAACAATGTTCTCAGCAACGGCTTCATCGAAATTAATCTTTTCGCCATTCTTAAGAACAAATACAATCTCATCATTATTCTCGTCATCTTCATACCGAGAAAGGTGAGAAGGATCATCCACATATGTTTCAGTGAATGAGAAATCGAGTGGTAACGCTACGGGTGTTAATGATCGACTAGAAGGCACCGTTACTGTTGTTTGTACATGAGTACTAATAGTAACGTCCCCCTGATCATAACTAACATATCCATCAACCTTAACTGGTTGAACAGCTAAGATGGTGTCCGGAAATGATGTCGTTAAGATCTGATTTAAATCGAGGGTTGTCTCAATATGTAGTGGTTCATCTGAGTAACGATGTAACTCTGCGATTGACCATTTCATCGTATTAACCTCCTAATGCAACAAGCACAATTATACTAGTCACAAATTTGCTTGTCAATGTTTTATCCTTGACACTTTGAATTACCTGTTTGAACAATAATTGGCGCGTGTTTAAGGTCTTGTTCAACATCGGTAAAGTTTTGATAAAGCTTCCCTGCTCGGTAGTCTAAATTGATCAAGCCATCATGTTCTTCTTGACCGATTTTCGTTAATAACGGGTATGGTACTTTTTTCTTTATTTGATGTAAATACTCTTGTCCTTTTTTAGTAAAGCCTAAAACATGCAGGTAAGGATGATTATTTGCTTGCGTAATTTGCTCTTGAGTAAATTCTAAAATTGAATATAAGCAAACCCTAAGGAGTCGCGAATAGGTATAGCGCTTAGTCTTAACATTATGAATAAAGCCATTAAAAGTCAGCTCTTGTTCCGCAGCTTCACGATACCGATACTCTAATCCTTCAGCCATTTGATAAATTTGATGAAGTTGATCAATTGGAGTTTGGATTAGGTAGTTTCTTAGTATCGGGTATAACCGCTCCCAATCAGGAACTGATATCAGCTCTTTTAACTGCTGACTAGTTTGTTCAGGAACAACATGTGAAGTTTCCTGATGATTTATGGTTGCTTCACGGATTGCGCTCGCACTAGAAATTGCACCATTAATCTCCTGATCATGATACTGGCTGCCACGACGACCAATTGGGTGTAATGTGATTGGATAATTATTTTCCATTACCGCTTTATAGTAGGCAAAAGCCAAAATATCGTTAGGATCAACCAGACTATGTCCAGTTAGTGTTTCAAGCTGCTGGTTAAACTGAGTCGCATATGTTGCATTAAACCTCTCAAAGCCCTTTTCGTTAAACTGAGCCTCTGCTTTGACAAATTCAGTAAAATCCCAGTCAGGATGTTCAGCGCCAAAGACAACGTCAGAAACCTGTAAGGCGTTTAATAACTGCAAGGCTCCCGCAGCAAACCGGTGAGCGGGTTGGACTGCCATGAATATTGGTAGCTCAATAACCAAATCAACCCCATTTTCTAACGCAGCTTGAGCCCGTTGCCACTTATCTAAAATAGTCGGTTCCCCACGCTGAGTAAAATTACCACTCATTACCGCAACTGTTACATCGGCATTAGTAACTTTTTGGGATTGTTGAATATGATAGATATGTCCATTGTGAAACGGATTGTATTCCGTTACTAAGCCAACTGCACGCATCTTTCAACCTACTTTCGACACTTAAAAAACCAGCGAGTATCTTCTTTTCTTACTTGCTCTCTGCCAAAGTCAGCACTAACTTCAATTTGATTGAATCCAGCAGCCTTTAACTCATTTAGGAGATCTTGTAACTCATATGCCCGTTCAAAATGGGTTTCCCCTAATCGTTGATAATCACCACTACTTAAGCGGTTGAAAAATGTTAATTCATGAATAACACCATGTTCAACATCATCATCGCTATAACTCCGCCACATAAATGCGTGCTGATGATCATCATCTTCATAGTTATACATGTAGCCCGGATACTCAACATCCGTTTTATATGGGCTAATCATGTCAAAGAGAAATATGCCACCCTGTTTCAGATGTTCAAAAACTTGAACAAAGGTCGCTCCAATATCTTCAAAACGATCAAGGTAGTTTAAAGAATCAGCGTAGCAAGTTACCAGATCATATTGAGGAAAATTGCTAAGATCACGCATATCAGCCTCGACAATTCCTAATTCAACCCCTGCTTCACTTGCATGTTGTTGGGCTAGGCTAAGCATTTCTGTTGAAAAGTCAGCAACAGTAACATTGATATTGTTTTGAGCTAGCATAACTCCCAATCTACCAGCGCCACCTGCTAAGTCTAAACAATCAGTTTGTGAATTAGGCTGAGCTTCCCTAAGAGTAAAATCAAGCCAGCGTTTGTACAGCTCAGGATCAAATAATTGATCGTATAGTTGGGCAAAACTCTGGTAAATCATTAGTCATTAACCCATTCACTGATATTAACCAGTGGTGCATCTGACCATAGTTTTTCAAGGTTGTAGAAAGCACGTGTTTCTTCACGGAAGACGTGAACAACAACGTCGCCAAGATCAATCAATACCCATTGAGCATGGTTTTTGCCTTCTACGCTTCCGATATTAACCTTTTCTTCATGCGCCTTTTCAATGATCGCATTAGCAATTGCTTGTACTTGACGGTCTGAGCCACCAGTCATAATAACAAAATAATCTGCCATTGGACTGATTTCATCAACCTTCAAAGCTACAATATCTTCAGCACGGCGACCGTCTCCGGCTTTAACTGCCATCTCTAATAATTGTTTACTGTCCATCTAGTCTATCTTCCCTTCATATTTTGGTACCCAAGCATTATATGTTTCAATCGTCTTTGGATATACCGGCTTATTATTATCAATCAAATATTGTAATGTGTGTTTCGTTTGATATGCTACTCCAGCACCAAGATCTTTTGCAGTAATCTCACGGGCTTTATTAACCCCTTCAAAATTCCGGGCTGGTTCAATGTAGTCTGCCATATATACAATTTGTTCGAGCTTACTCATGATTGCAGCTCCAGTTGTATGATGGCGAACAGCATTTAAGATATCTTCATCCCAAATTCCTAGTTCGTCTTTCAACAATTCAGCACCGACTACACCATGCCAGATTGCGTTCCCGTAATTTAATAAGTCTGGTGACATTTGTTTATCTTTAATCACTTGAATAAACACATCATCTGGGCGTTGCTTAGCATAATCATGACAAAGGCCCGCAATACTTGCTTTTTCAATATCTACATCGTTTGCCTTTGCTAATTTAATTGCTGTTTGTTCTACTCGCAAAACATGGTGGAACCGTTTTGGCCGTAATGCCAAATGTAGTCGTTCAACAAGTTCATCCCGGGTCAATGGAATATAGTGCTTTTGATACTTAATAATCTCTTCACTCATGGTATAGATGATACTCCTTTATAAACTGAACAACCTTTTCTGGAACCATATACCTAATTGACTGGCCAGTAGAAATGCGGTGACGAATATCAGTTGAACTAAACGCTACTGTTGGAACGTCTACCCAAATCACTGGATAATTAGTCTCATTTTTAGCTCCTTGACGCCGAACACCAACAAAATGGAACCGCGGCAATTTTACTAAGTCATTGATTCGATGCCACTTTGGCAAGTAATCGACCATATCGCCGCCAATTATAAAGTAGTATTCAGTCAAAGGATTTTGATCCAGCAATTCCTTCATTGTATCGTAGGTATAACTTACGCCACCACGATTAAGCTCAGCCATTTCAATTCCAAAATGCGGGTTATCCTTAATCGCCAAATTAAGCATCTCAACCCGTAATTTAGCATCAATGGCGTGCTTTGTGTCAACATGTGGTGGAATATAGTCAGGCATAAAATCAACCCGATTTAAACAAAGTAATGATTGTACTTGGTCAGCTACTAAAAGATGGGCATTATGAATAGGATTAAAAGTTCCTCCATACAAGCCAATCCGTTGTCTTCGTTGATTACGCAGCAATTTAGCTTGTGGTTCTACAACCGTTTTAGTATCTGTTAAAACTCCACACTGTTGCAAAAGATCACCTCAATTAGATCTTCTTTACCTTTGAAGATAATTCGCGGGCATCCTTATTATTCGATACCTTAAAGAGAACTAAAACCCGACCAATTGTTTGAACAACTTGTATTTCAGTTTGACTTTCAATAAAGTGTTGAACTTCGTCAGTTGTCACATCAGCGTTCTGCAGGATATTAACCTTAATCAATTCACGCTTATCTAATGCCCCGTCTAATTGGTTAAGCCAGTTCTCAGTTAAGCCTTCCTTACCAACTGCAAAAATTGGTTGAAGGTGGTTTGCTTTAGCTCTTAAAAAACGTTTTTGCTTTCCTCTTAAATTCATTCTATACCTCTTTTAAATCATTGCCCGACGAACAAGACTGGATACACCTTTAGGAACCCAGGCAGCTACTGCTGTGCCTGCAGGAACTGTGATCCATCCTAATCCTTCAAAAACAACATCACTTTTTTCTTTTATATGGAATTCTTGACGTTCCAACGGTGGAAAATCAGCAAGTTCTTCCTTTGTTGGTGGAGTCAATAGTTCACCATTATGCTTTTCATAAAAATGATCAGCATTCGCCAGTTTAGTCCGGTGTAATGATAGGTTATTATCAAAATAAGCAATCATTCCAGCATGGGGACCAGATAAGTAATCAAACCGCGCAACTCCACCCATAAAAAGGGTTTGCTCTGGATCTAATTGATATGTCCGTGGCTTAATTTCTTTTTGTGGTGAAACATACTTTAACTCCTTAGCAGGTAATACATGTGCCATTTGATGCTGGTGAATAATTCCTGGTGTATCAATTAATTCACGTCCATCATCAAGGGGGATTTCAATCTTATCCAAGGTCGTTCCTGGGAAACGAGAAGTAGTGATTAATTCTTTGATTCCAGTCCGCTGTTTAATAATTTGATTGATTAAAGTTGACTTACCGACATTAGTAACCCCAACAACATATACATCTCGATGTTGGCGATATTTATCGATTGTCTCAAGTAAATGATCAATTTGATGGTTCTTCTTTGCCGATACTAAAGTGGTATCAATTGGGCGCAGACCAGCCATGTTAGCTTGTTGCCGTAACCAATCACGAAGTTTAGAACGTCTCAATGAGCGAGGTAATAGATCCTCTTTATTTCCAACAAGCAAAACTGGATTAGAACCAACAAAGCGGTGCAATCCTGGGATTAGACTACCATTGAAATCAAAAATATCCACAACGTAAACAATTAGTGCATTAGCATCGCGGATTTGACCAAGTAAATGGAGAAAATCATCATCACTTAAAGAAACTGGAGCAATCTCATTATAATGGCGTAACCGGAAGCAACGTTGACAATATAATTCATTGTTCTCTAGCCCTTTATCGACTGCAGATTGGGGTGTATAACCCGGTTTATCTGGATCAGTCGTTTGAATCTTTGCTCCACAACCAATACAACGTAAGTCATCAAGATTTTGCTTTTCTTCAGTCATTCAAATCCTCCTGCCATTTTAAATTTGGATAATGTTTCCGTAATTCTCGCCATACATATTTTTCAATCAACCGATTTATTTGAGTTGTCCATTTATCAGTGCTAATTAATGGCTTAACTAAGATACTCCGAACACCGGCCTGGTGAGCTGCTAACATATCAGTCATTAACTGATCACCAACCATTACGACCTCATCTTTGTTTAACCCTAATTTCTTTCGTGCGCGCGTTATTCCAAAGCTTAATGGCTTCAATGAACGTGACATAAATGGTAAATCTAAGGAAGCAACAGCTTTAGCTACCCGATCCTTACTATTATTTGAAATAACAATTAGTGGGATCCCAGCTTTTTTCAATTCATCCATCCAATGGTGTAGTTCCGGTGTGCCGTCAGGATTATTCCAAGCGATCAAAGTATTATCTAAATCACTAAAAACAGCACGGATGCCTTGAGCCTTTAATTGTTCAGGAGAAACTGAATAAATGCTCTTTACCATCCATGTTGGTTTAAACTCTTCTAACAAAATCATACCTCTCAAATAATTACTATTACTTTAATTATAACGATTGTTCCCTATAACTGCTACTTTTTACTTTGCTAATTTACTGATAAAACAAAAGAAGCAACGATGCACTGGCTGCTCACCAATGATCGTTGCTTCTTTTAAGAGCCCTTTTTAGTTAAGAGCCTTCTTTGCTTCGTCAACGATAGCCTTGAAAGCTTCAGCATCGTTAACAGCTAAATCAGCTAACATCTTACGGTTAATGTCAATGTTAGCTAACTTCAAACCGTGCATTAACTTGCTGTAGCTAATATCGTTCATACGTGCAGCAGCGTTAATCCGGGCAATCCAAAGTTCACGGAACTTACGCTTATTAACCTTCCGGTCACGGAAAGCATAAGTGTAGCTCTTCATTACTTGATCCTTAGCAGTCTTGAAAAGACGGTGCTTTGAACCACGGTAACCCTTTGCTAATTTCATAATGCGCTTACGACGTGCGCGCGTAACAGT
>JAHLFK010000023.1 GCA_018883805.1 Candidatus Limosilactobacillus merdavium
GCATTGAACTTAACGAAATTGGGTAAAATGATCAACCAATTAAGACCCTTTTTAGTAAATAACCAAAAATGCGAACTACAATTTTTGATTAAATCAAAAATCATAGTTCGCATTTTCTTAGTTAGAAGCTAAAAAATAATAGTTAATTCCCAGCCTCTTGTTTCTTATTTAGTGATATTATTTATTCTTTCTTTATGTATCTAAATCTTTCAAGTAATTCACGAGAACGTTGGTCAGCAGGACGATAACCAATGTTGAAGGAATGCTTGAAGAACATCATGTTATAGAGAATGGCAAACACGAGTGAAGGCCATGGGAATTGCATTAACCAGTTCAACCCAAAGAACAGGACAACTAACGCATAATCAAGATCGAGCACGATCATTAAAATGAAGTTGTAATAGTCGCCGCGGAATAATGCAGGCAGCGGGCCAAACCAAAGCGTTGTCCATGAAATACCCACCTTGGCGATCCGGATTTGTCCCTGATCGTTAACAATCTTAGCATAATTAGGTGGTAATGGGAGATTATTCAGATCAAACGGGTTTTGGTTGTTATTATTGTTGTTACCAAATGGGTTTTGCATTGATCTTCCACTTCTTTCTTATTATAAGTATAAATTTTAACACAAACTATCGGGAAGTCCTAATATCATTGATTTCATTATGTTACACTTAATTTGTTAACGTAGAAAAGGAGAAAAGCGATGTTATTCTTTCTGAACGATAATATTCAGCATAACAAATCAGGAATTGAACATGCGCAAATTAAGCGTCTACATTTGTTCGAAATGTTTGATGAATCCGCTAAAATCGTTACTCGGAAGTATTCAAATGAACTTCATATGGTAACGAAAGAAGCCGGAATTGCTGATGAAAACTTTGTAAACTTATTTGATTATTTCCAAGAAGCACGAATCTTCCCTCAGAAGGATGTTACTATCAAGGACATTGATATTGATCCATCTTGGAGTCGCAAGGCTGATGGAATTAACTATAACTATTATCGTAATGGCAACCGGATTATGTACATCCGCCGTCGAGACGATAAGGAGAAGCATATCATTAACCTGCAGTATTTCGACCATTTTGGCAAACTGCTTAAGGTTAGTTGGTATGATAACCGTGGTTTCATCTCGGTTGAACAAGTTTACGACTGGGACGGCAATATTGCAACTGAAAACTACCTCCGTCCAGATGGCACTGTTGCTATTCAACTAGAACACCAAAAGAATAAACGGAATAAGAATGTTGATACTTACCATCTCTTTAACTACAAGGGTCACGACTACCAATTTGCTAATTTAGATGAATTAACTCGCTTCTTCTATGATGAACTAGTTACTGATCCTGAAATTACTAAGGGTGAACCAGTAGGATTGGTTGTTGACCGGGCATATGAGGTTGGCTGGTCAGTGCTTCACATGAAACATCGTGTCTTCCGTGCAATGCAACTGCATAACGATCATGTTAACGACAATAGTGACATGCTTCATTCAACTTTAAATTACAACTACACTTGGGGATTAAACCACATCAAAGACTGGGATGGTATTATCACCTTGACGCCTCAACAGCAAAAGGATGTTAAGGATCGGTTCGATAAGTACGGAACTAAGATTTACCGAATTCCAGGACCAATCGTACCAAAAGCTGTCTTAGAGGCTGATCATATTCCATTCGCTAAGCGGACAAAGGATCAGGTGGTAATGGTTGCCCGGCTTTCACCAGAAAAGCAACAAGATCAATTACTGAAAGCATGGCCACAAGTCTTGGCAAAAGTTCCAACTGCCAAATTAGACTTCTGGGGATACGCTAATGATAACTTTGACAAGACTTTAAAGCAGATAGTAAAGGAAGAAAAGCTAGAAAATACTGTTACCTTCCATGGCTACACCAATGATCCTAATGCAGTTTACAACGATGCTCAGTTGCTGATCTTGCCTAGTCGAGCTGAAGGGTTGCCATTGTCATTGGTTGAAGCACAATCCCATGGTTTACCAATCATTGCAAATGATATTAAGTATGGACCCGCAGACGTTGTAATTGATGGTCAAGATGGGCTCCTAACAACGAATGGTGATATTGATGGCTTAGCTAAAGCAATCATTAGCCTTCTGACAGATCAAGAAAAGCTTGCTCAATTCAGTGAGAACGCCTATAAGGATAGTGAACGTTACTCTGAACCAAACGTCATGAAGCTTTGGAACGAATTAGTTGATGATATGAAAGCAAAGGAGGCCGCTAACTAATGTTCTTTTTCGTTAACCAATACTTATTGAGCAACGATTCTAGTATTGAACACGCTGAAATGAAGCGGCTGAAGCTCTTTAAGGATCACAATGCAGCAGCTAAATTAGTTACTCGGAATTACGATCAAATTATTCATGCGACCCTACAACGGTTTGGCTTAACTGATGATCAACTTGTTAACATGTATGACTTCTTTGCGGGTACGACAGATTACACTGGTGAAGGCCTTCATGTTAGTGATCTTGATTTACCAATTGAATACCAAGTCGGAACTGGAAATAACTACCAAGAAGTCAGGGATGGGGATCGGCTAATTTGTATCGTTTACTTCACTGGAGGAACGATCGGTCTTGTTAACCACATTGATTGGTTCGACGTTGCCGGAAATATTACCCTTCGACAACAGTATGATCTACGAGGCTTCAAGTCTGTTGACCAATTCTTTGGTGAAGATGGCCAGATTAGCTTAGAACGTTATTACCGTCCTGACCAAACCCTCTATATGGAACGATACTATGTTAAGTCTGTTCAAAACACCCCGATTAATTCGTTGAACGTCTTGAAAGACTATAACGGTAAGGATTACTTCTTTGATAGTGAAGAAGATTTGTTTGCTTTCTTCTTGGATGAATTGAATAAGGCTAATGGAGAAAACAATGTCTTTATCGCCGACCGTCCAGCAATTGCAATCCAACCAGTAATGAACATGCAGACCGCTGCTAAGAAGTACTTATGGATGGCAATGAACCATGTTAATGATGGTGACAACCTAAAGAACGGTCCATTGAATGCAATGCTTCAAGGGCCGTTAACTACGAACTTGAACAAGTGGGATGGCATTATCACCATGACAGAAGGTCAGGCTGAAATGATTCGGAAACGGATTAATAATAAGAAGCCTGTTTACGCAATTAATGGGGTTCCGGTTAAGACAAATATTCAACGGGCTGACATGAAATATCGCCTTGCCGGTCAAATTATCTATGTTGGTCGTCTTGGTGAAGATAAGCAGACGGGTAAGTTGATTGATATCTTCATCAATATTCATAAGAAGGTACCAAATGCTAAATTGACCCTCTATGGTTATGGTGCGCCTGATGATGTTAATCGTTACAAAAAGCAAGTTGATGATGCCGGCTTGAATGGTATCGTAACCTTTGCAGGGTACCAAGTAAACCTTGAAGCAGCTTATAATACTGCCCAATTATTCATGGATACCAGTCGGATCGATGCCCAACCATTAGCAATGGGTGAAGCACTGGCTCATGGTGTTCCTGTGGTTACCTATGATTACATGTACGGCCCAAGTGAAATGGTAAAGTCTGGAGTTAATGGTGAACTGATTCCATTGAATAGTGCAAAGAAGATGGAAAAAGCGGCCGTAAATATCCTGACAGATCCAACGCTTCTGCAAAAACTAAGTACTGGTGCCTATGATTCATTGGATGGTATTAGCAATCTTAATACTTGGAAACAATGGGCAGCATTACAAAACTAAAGTAAAAGAGGAATTCGGAAAATCCAGAATTCCTCTTTTTATTTACGTAATGAAAGTTTCACAACCGCTTCACATCGGGTTGTTTGCGGCATCATGTCGACTGGCTGGATGTAGTCAACATGATAGACACTAGTTAAACGACTAAGATTCCGAGCGAGGGATGCCATGTTACAAGAAACATAGGCAAACTTGGCAGGCCGTTCTTTAATGATCTGTTCAATCAGTTCGTTATCAAGACCCGTACGTGGTGGATCGACTACTAAAGCGTCAAAATGAAGACCTTCTTTGCGCCATTGGGGGATGACGTCCTCCGCAGCACCGACTTCATAATGAACATTAGAAATACCATTAAGTTCAGCATTTTGTTTGGCATCTTCCACAGCTTCGGGGATTGTTTCCATCCCACGGACTTCCTTAACTTGTCCCGCAAGCGATAACCCAATTGTTCCAATTCCTGCGTAGGCATCAATTAAGGTATCATCTGGTGATAGTTCTAGTGCCTTCGCTGCTTCTTCATACAACGTTTCAGTTTGCTCTGGGTTTAATTGTAAAAATGAACGGGCAGAAAGTTTGAAGTCAAGGCCCATTAAACTTTCTGTAATGTATTCTTCACCAGCCAAATGAATCATTTTATCGCCCCAAACTAGTGGGGTGTCACCTGGATTCACGTTTTGCATTACTGAAACGACTTCAGGAAGTTGATCCGCAATTGCTTCTAACAGTTGGTGCTTATGAGGTAACTTTGCCGTATTGGTAATGAATGTTAGTTGTAATTCTCCAGTTGCCCGTGACTCGCGGACAACTAGAGTCTTGATGATTCCACTATTATGTTCTTCGTCATAAACAGGGATTGCTAACTGTTCGATTAGATTTACAACCGTTCGAACAACGTGCATCGTTGCAGGCATCTGAACGGCACATTCCTTCATATCAACGAGATCGTGACTGTGCGCTTTGTATAAGCCGGCAGCAACATGGCCGTCAATCATCCGTACCTGGAATGTGGCCTTGTTCCGGTAGCCATATTGGTGAGGTGCGGCGACTGTTGGGCGAACATCATAGGCCCGGTAGCCATAGGGTTTGAACTTTTCGAGACTATCAAGGACAACTTGGCGCTTGAATTGTAATTGTTGTGGGTAGGCAAGTTTTTCAAGCTCAAAGCCCCCAGCAATGTCAGCATAAGCATCGCGAGGTTCAACCCGGTCACGGCTGGTTTTGCGCAACCGGTGAACTTTAGCTTCGAGAAAACGGGGATGGACTGCCGTGACTTCTACGACGGCAACTTCATGGGGAAGGGTGCCGGGAACAAAGCAGACTTTATGCTTAAAATAACCGATCCCTTGACCATTAACTCCAAGTCGACGGATGGTAAGCGGGAAACGATCACCAACTGCGACAGTGATATTTTCATGGTGACGATGTGGACGTGATTGAACCATAATTTTTATCCGTTCCTTTCAAATAATTGCTGTTCTATTCTAGCATATTTAACAGATCAGGGAATTTTGTAACTATAACTAAATCTTTGTAGTTTTCCGTTGTTTTTTTACATCTAATTATAGTAGAATGATTGTGAAATATTAATCAATAATGAGGAAGTGACATACTTGAAAATTGCTGCAATTGCCGGTTCAAACGCTAACCATTCTTATAATCGGATGCTACTAGAGTTTATGGCTCAACATTTTAAGGATCAAGATCAAATTGACGTGATCGATATTCGCCAAGTTCCAATGTTCAGTGAAAACTTTAAGGGTGATGTCCCAGAAGTTATCCAAGACATTGATCAGCGGATTAAGGCTGCTGATGCAGTTATTATTGCTAGCCCAGAATACAACCACTCAATTACTTCAGCATTGAAGAGTATCGTTGAATGGCTCTCATACAGTGTTCACCCACTTGCTGGCAAGCCTGTTATGACAATCGGTGCTTCAACTCATGATCAGGGTGCTTCACGGTCACAAGTACAATTACGTGATATCCTGATTTCACCAGGAATCAATGCTTTTGTCTACCAGGGAGACGAATTCTTTATGAGTAATGTTGCCGAATTAATGGACAAGGATGGCAATGTCACTGATGAAGGAACAATTAGCTTCCTTGAAAAATGCATGTCTGGTTTCCGCTACTTTGCCCAGGCAATCGATCAAATGGAAAAGGAGATGAAGAAGTAATGATGAAAATTCTTGCTTTCGCAGGTACTGACGCAGATTTCTCATATAACCGTTTGCTATTACGGTTCATGAAGAAGCACTTTAAGCAAATGGCAGATATCGAAATCTACGAAGTCGGTAAGTTACCACCATTTAGTGTTGATACACCTTTATCTGAACAAACAGAAGTCTGGAAATTAAAGCAAAAGGTTAAGGAAGCGGACGGGTTAGTCTTTTCTACTCCTGAATACGACCACGGGATTCCTGCTGTTCTTAAATCTGCGATCGAATGGCTTTCTTATCACACTAATGTTATGTCTAAGAAGCCTGCAATGATCGTTGGGGTTGCTTACGGTCGTCAAGCATCAGCCCGTTCCCAAGTTCAAATGCGGCAAATCTTGATTTCACCTGACTGCAATACAAACTTATTGCCAGGTAACGAAGTCTTGATTGGTAATGTTCGGAACACATTTGCTAAGGATGGTCGGTTGATTGATCAAGCAGCAATCAATGATCTTGAACAAAGTTTTGAACACTTCATCGAATATATTCAAATTTTCCAAGATGTAGATAAGGAGGGTCTCCAAATGGCCGTTAAACAACCAACGATCAGTGATGCGTACATTAACTTCCCTACTGGTCGTTTGACATTAAAAGAAGTTCAACAAATTTTCAGCACAATTCCATTTGAAATTGATCTGATCGATAATACTGATCACTTTGCATGGTACTCAGACAAGCCAAATCGGGAACACGTTCGGAACACCGCTTCTCTCGGTGAAACTGTCCAAGAATGCCACCCACCAATGGCTGTTCCTGCTGTAATGAGCATTATCAACAGCTTCCGTGAAGGAAAGAAGGATGTTGTAACCCGTCCATTATGGATGAATGGTCACCGTTCATTGATTCAATACTATGCATTGCGAGACATTAATGGTCATTACCTTGGTACAATCGAATTCACTGGTAGTGTTGAATACATTTTGAACCTCTTTGAAAATGGTGCTTGGGGCAAGGATGCCACTACTGGTGCATCAAAGAACACTAACAATGCTCCAGCTACAGAAACAGAAGAGGATACTGCAGTTGATGCTTCAACTGGTGCATCAGAAAGTACTAGTGAAGAAGAAACTACTACCAACAACACCGCAGCAGTTGATACTGATAACGTAAGTGAAGATACGGATGCCACTACTGGCGCCTCTGAAACTGGAAGTGTCGATGCTGAAGACGACACAGCAGATGCATCTACTGGTGCGTCAGAAAATGAAAACTAATAATTTAGTTGGACAACGGCATTCCATGGTTCACCATGCCTTGGGAACGCGGATTGTCCTAACTATTTATGGGGATCAATATTACCCAGTACTAGGAGAGTCAATGCGATTAATCGATGAATATGAAGATCGACTAACCGTTAATCGTGACGAATCAGAAGTGATGGATATTAATCACGCTGCAGGGCGGATTCCCAAAATTGTCTCACCTTCAACTTACGAATTGATTAAGTTAGCGGTCAAATATAG
Organism: Candidatus Limosilactobacillus merdavium; assembly: GCA_018883805.1. GTDB lineage: Bacteria > Bacillota > Bacilli > Lactobacillales > Lactobacillaceae > Limosilactobacillus > Limosilactobacillus merdavium. The sequence continues at coordinate 7,430 of JAHLFK010000023.1, forward strand.
TCGTCAGAATTTTGGCTTTAATGCGCTGATTGGTCCGTTAGTTAAGTTATGGAAAATTGGGTTTAAAGGGGCAAATGTTCCTACTGATGCCGAGATTCAAGAGCGGTTGAAATTGATTGATCCTTATAAGGTTATCCTGGATGATGATAATCGGACTGTCTTCTTGGAAGAAGAGGGGATGGAACTTGATCTTGGCGGGATTGCTAAGGGATACATTGCCGATCGGATTCGGGATCGTTGGATAAAAAAAGGTGTCCCTGCAGGAATTATTAACCTTGGGGGCAACCTCCTGTTTGTCGGTAAGTCGCCGCGGCGTGAAGATGGTCAATGGGTGATTGGAGTTCAGGATCCGCGCCTTAAACGTGGTGAGGACGTTGAAACTGTGAGAGAACCCGAATGTTCTGCTGTTACTTCAGGGATCTATGAGCGTTTCCTTGAAGTCAACGGGAAGAAATACCATCACCTGCTAGATCCCCGAACCGGTTATCCTCTTCAAACAGATCTATCCAGTGTGACTGTTTTTACAAAGCAGTCTGTGATGGGAGAAATTGAGGCTAAACGACTCTTCTTTAATGGCACACCAATTAAGGATTGGGATAAGCAGCCAAGTAACCTTGGCGCTGTTTTCATTCGTCAAGATGGAACGGTTGAGAATGTGAGAAATTAATAAGTTTAATATTATTAAAGAGGCTGGGAATTAACTATTATTTTTTAGCTTCTAACTAAGAAAATGCGAACTATGATTTTTGATGGTTCTTCGTCAAGAAGTACTGACAGAATAATTGAATATTCTTTTTAAGCAGCTCGGGCCATTTTATTGGCACGGGCTGTTTGCTTAGTTTTCCAGTTAATCGCAATATAGGTATTTGGTAACGAAATAAGAATTCGAACCCTAAAATTAAAGAAGTTTCTAAAACCATAAGCAGTTCGCTTAATGACCTTAATCTTATTGTTAGTTCCCTCAACTGGCCCATTGGTGTAATGATGGTAGCGGAAACTAGCTATAATTTCTTGTTTATGAGAGCGTAACGTCCTTTGGACCTTTTGGAGTGCTTTTGGTAGTTCTGTTAACTTTACAGTTAAAAGCTGTTTTAATTCTTGGTTACTTTTATGGTTAATCGCTAAAATAAGGTCTTGATAGTATGAATATGCTTGTTTGAGTTGATCATCAAAGTCTAATAGACGATGGACAACTTCAACGTCGGTTAGTTGGGCATAACCAAAGTTACGTCGTGACCAGTAATTGTCGTATTTTAATTGACTAGCGGGAGTTAAAAGCAGTTTCCAGAAGCGTTTTAAAGCTCGCCATTCATGAGAACCCTTGCCAGCACGATTCATTGCTTTAACCCTAATTTGATTAAGAGCGCGGTAAGCTTGCGCGACCACATGAAAGTGGTCGGCAATAATTAATGCATTCGGGAAAAGATCATGAATTAGTTGACGGTAAGGAGTATATAGGTCTACTGTAACCGTCTGAACAGATAATCGCGCGGCACGATCATAACGAAGAAAATAATTTCTGAGGTATGAGTTACGACGAGAGAGAATAATGTCGAGGGTTCGTTTATTTTCAATATTCATCAAAAGCATACTCATTCCGCTGGGAGCGAAGCGTCCAGACTTGAAATCATCAAAGGCAATATGACGAGGAAGCCAATGGTAATTAGGCTTAAAGGTTTGATCAAGACAGTTAATAACACGTCTAACCGTACCATCTGAAACGTCAAAGTCTTTAGCTAGGTCTATTTGTGATTGATTCTTAGTCAGTTCCATCATTAACCTTTGCTTAATTGCTTTTGAAATATGGTCATGATGTTTAACGTCTTTGACTTCGGCTAATCTAGTTACTGTTTTCGGACATTCTTTTGAAGGCTTGCAGAGGTATTTTTGTTTTTGAATTGACCAAATAGTTCGCTCGTAATGTAAACTAGGCCCTAAGTAATTAACTTCTTTAAAGCCATTTTTAACCATCAAACGCCCACAAATAGGGCAATGCATGGGATAGCTTTGGATTAGGTGGACAACGATTTGCTTCTTTTAATCTTCAATTGCCTCAACATTAAGATTTTGATTTAATTCAAGGTGTGGATCTTTAATTCCTAAAGCAGTTCTGATAGACTTATTCATGAAAGATGGTCCTTTCTAAAACGAAGACGGGGTCCAACCATCTTTCGTTTTTTTGTTTAAATTTTAAAATAAAATAAGCACTGATGTAAAACTCATCAGTACTTAAAATTGTAGAACCTTTTTGATTTAATCAAAAATTGTAGTTCGCATTTTTGGTTATTTACTAAAAAGGGTCTTAATTGGTTGATCATTTTACCCAATTTCGTTAAGTTCAATGCCATTAAGGTTAATCCGACATCATTTTCCACAGCCCGTTGGCCGCGCAAATGAGTTCGGCGTACGCCAAAATCCCTCTTCATGCGACCAAAGACTGGTTCAACGTCGAACTTGCGTCGACGATAGATCATCTTACCTTCATCGCTTGAGAGGGTCTCTTTGACTTTTGCTTTGTAATAATTCCAAGTTGGATTAACCTGGATGTAGCGCTGACGCTTACCTGGCGTTTTAGCTAACTGATCTAACTCTTCTGATGATTGATGTGTGTCGGCACGATAGAGTTTAAGATCGCGCTTAAATCCATACTTATCAGTTCGTTTACTGTAGCGATAAAAACTGAAGCGAACGCCTAAATGATCAATATAGTAGTCATCTTCGGCATTGTACTGCCAATTCTGAGGTTTTGTTGGATCATTTTTGAACTTACGCTTCTGCTCTTTTTGATAGGTGGTGTATGGAATGAGTGGTTGCTTATCGAATTGGTCAAGCAGTGTTGTGTAATTATATTCACTACCGTAACCAGCATCAGCTACCACGTGTGTAAAGAAATCCAAGCCATGGAATTGCTTAAGAAATGGCACTAAAGTCCTAGTATCAGTAGGATTGGAAAATAAAGCATAATCAAGGACAAACTGATTATGCGTGGCAATCTGAAGATTATATCCGGGTTTGAGTTCTCGGTTCATCATCGGATCTTCTTTCATGCACATAAAAGTTGCGTCGTGGTCTGTTTTCGAAAAGCTATTTCGTCCTTGAAAAATATCTTCGACACGTTCATATTTTTTAGCCCGTGGAATTAAGTCTTCTCTCAGTTGACGACGAAGCTTCTTTAGAAAACGTCGCCGACGTTTTCTAACTGAACCACCTTTAATTATTTTCGGCTCCTGTTTAATGGCTTCGTCTAGATTAGTGATTTCTTTTTCCACTTCTTCAGCCATTAATTCCATACCGTCGATAGATTCAATCATTTCTGGTTTCATCTCTTTGATGACTTGCTTTTCTACTAACTCATCATAAATACTAGCCGTCTTTTCTCTCAACTTAGCGTGATACTTTTCTATTGCCCGACGCCAAGTAAACGAGTACTTATTAGCATCCGCTTCAACCTTAGTGCCATCAATAAAGACTGCATCATTTTGAATTAGCCCATGGTCCGTAAGAGCCATAGTAAAGTAAACAAAGGTACGTTTTATTAAGTTCCTGGCGTGCTCACTCCGTCGAAAGTTATTGATGGTATGGTAACTGTATGAATGATCACGGGCTAACCATCGCATTGGTAAGTTTTCTTCTAACAAGGTTTCTATTTTCCGGCCAGAATAAGTTTGACGAGAGTACGCAAACAACAGAATTTTTAACATCAGTGCAGGGTGAGAAAGTGGGCGGCCGGTGACGGCCACGTTCTCTTCTAACAAAACCTCTTGTGGAATGGAATCGACAAAAGTATCAATTAACCGAACCAGATGATTTTTTGGCACATTGTAGTCATAATTTAGTACGAATTCTGTTTGTCCCGTGATATAATTTTGATACATGAAAATCGCTCCTTTATGTTTGTTTTTAGGGGTAATTACATCATATCAGGAACGATTTCCTGTGTACATAAGAAGCCGGACGATGAACCAAGATTTGATTCATCGTCCGGCTTTCATTTTGAACTGAGAGTTTTTTCCCAGTCTCTTTTTTACTTATTGCATGATTAATTTTTACACTATTTTAAAATATTTATTTAATCGTCTTTTCTTACTCCCACAACTGATCCTATCAATTATCGAGAGGCTTGCCGTTTGAAAAAAAAAGACGCTATAATTCAAGGTATAAATTAATAAATCAATTTATGTATTATTTTTAGGAGGAGTTGCGGTATATTATCAAGTAATAACCGAAATGAACAGTTTCGCAAGCAAGAACCGAAAAAGCAACGTTTTACAATTAAAAAGCTAACGGTCGGGGTTGCCTCTGTTCTTATAGGTTTCACTTTCATGGGAATGAGTGTGTCAGCTGATACCACTACAGGAACTAGTGATGTTAATAATCAGACTGAATCAACTCAATCCAATACAGATTCTATTCAAACTGATACTACAACACTGAATAGTAGTAATAAATCTGCTAGTTCAATGCAAAACACAGGTGCAACAGCTGCAGAACAGGAAGATCAAAACAGTGCTACTGACAATGCAATTGCAAACCAACAAGCTAATGCTACTGCTTTGCAGACATCACTTGTTGCTGTACCAAACACTGAAGCTCAAAAGACTTTACGTGGTACTCAGACAGAAGAAGTCAGCGATTGGCAAGGCTTTGTCAATGCAATGAATAACAAGAATGTTGGTACCATTAACTTGACTGGCGATATTAATGTAACTAACAAGGCCAATGGAACTACTCGGCCAAATCCAGTAGCAAACCCGGGCAAAATTCAGCTTACTGGTTCAAATATTTCTGGTGGATTAGATATTGATGGTCAAGGTCACACAATTAATTTTGGTCAGCATTACCTAAGTTTTACTACTAAAAATCAAAAAGATTCTAATCCTTGGAATATTGCTTTCAAGAATTTAACTATTAAAGCTGATGGTTACTCTTCTGGCACGTACACTGATGCGTTCAGCCCAATTTATATGGGTGGAGACGACATCGATACTAAATTACTTGCCCAAAATAAAGTAACATTTGAAAACGTTAATGCAAATATTAAACATGGTGGTTTTTATGTTACTACCATGGCTCAAGTTACCGGTGATGATCCATACACCACTGTTACCTTTAAGGGTAATAACAATATTACCTGTGAAGAAATTCAAGCTAAGCAATTTATTAGTTCACAATATAATTACTCTAGTGCAGTAATGGCTTCACATATTATCTTTGCTAATGGCAATACTACTTTCAATGTAAGTAGCGCAAAGACTAACAATGGTACTAACGCCGGTGGAAATATTTTACGTGCTAAGATTGAAAATAGTAATGATGCTGATTCGGCAGTTGTTGTAGCAGAAGGTGCTACTGTTAACTTAAACGGTAAGTCTACTGATGTAAAAGGGATCTTAACTAACAGTGCTATTACTGGTGATGTTGTTGTTGATGGTACCTTAAATGCCAATATGGCTGATGGTCACTCAATGGCTATCTGGGCAGGTAACTTAAATATTGGTAAGAATGGTACTGTTGATATCACTACTAGCCAAAATAATGATGGTGGTAGTACAAATGCTACTGGAGACTATAATGGTTTCCACTTTGCACCAATTAGTTTGGGTGTTGGATTTGCCCAAAACTTGTCAAACGCTGATTCTAACACATTAACTGTTGATGGTAAATTAATTGTTAAACGTGTGGGTAATGATAACAAATCTACTTCACCATTGATTTCTTTTGGTTCGGGTGCTTCTGCATTACAAAAGGGTACTTACACATTAAACGTTAACGATGGTGCAACATTAGATTTACAAGATGCTGCTCAATCTTCGCGTGCTGGTAAATTCAATAATACCCCATTCGTTGGATTAATTAGTATGTTTGGTGGTGGTACTAAAGGTGGTAAGACCTCTAACGCACTTAATATTTCCAATCCTGCCTATGTCAACTTACAACGTACAGGTAGTTTAACCGATTCACTACTTCGTCTTGAAAATATCAACAACTCTGTAAGTATTAATGGTGTCGACGGTAGTGCTGTTCCAGTTGCTCAATGGGATGAAGCTAACTATACCAATACTCCTTCTTACTACTGGTACTTGAAGAGTGAAAAAACTCAAAACAACTGGGGTGACAATGCTGTTTCTGGATTTGCTCCTAAGAATGCCACTAGTGGTACAACCAATAAAGATGGTCAAAAACTGATCAACTCTAACGGGAATGTTGAGTTGGCAGCCAACCAAGCTGGTGAAGGTGGCTATGCTTACGTTAATGGTGAGATTAGCGAAGGAACACCAACTGACGGGGTTAAGTACCAAACTCCATATTTGAACCAATTCTTGAATACTTTCAACTACTGGACTCCACAACGGTTGGCAATGGGCTCTAACTTGGAAGATGTTGCTAAACCAACTGATGCTGAAAAATACCAACCAACTGTTAAAACAATTAACGGTACCACTAAACAAACTTTAGCTGACTTAACTGCTAAAGATGGTATTAGTGGATTGATGGATCAAAATGGCAACACTACTGATGATTTATCACCAATCCAAAGTGTAACTTGGTACGATCCATCAACTGATGCTACAGATTGGGCTAACACTATGAAGGATAAGGATGGTAACACACTTACTGCTCCTACTAACCCAACAGGTAACTTAAAGACTACTGATACTTCAGCATGGGCAAAGGTAACATATACTGACGGTACAGTTGATTTTGCAAATATTCCTTTGAAGGTTACCAATAAGACTACGGCTGATGAATACACTCCATCATACAAGCCAGTCAATGTTGAACAAGGCAAGAGTGCAACTTCAGATCCAAGCTTCACCGATGTAAATAATAAGCCAGCTGCTGCTCCTGCTGGTACTACTTTTGCTAAGGGAACAGATGCACCAGATTGGGCAATAATTGATCAATCAACAGGTGAAGTAACAGTAGCTCCAGGTACTGATGTAACTCCAAAAGATTACAGTATTCCAGTAACTGTAACTTACTCAGACGGCTCAACTGATACAGTTAATGTTCCAGTAACTGTTACTAAGAAAACTCCTGATGCTGATAAGTACACTCCAGAAGGCAAACCAGTTTCAACTGAAGTAGGTACTCTTCCAGATGCTAAGGACGGCATTAAGAATCCTGACACCTTACCTGCTACATACACTTGGAAAGAAGAACCAGATGTAACTACTCCAGGTAGTAAGCCAGCAACTGTAGTTGTAACTTACCCAGATGGATCAAAGGATGAAGTTCATACTAATGTAATTGTTGATGCAAAACCAGAAATTAAGCCAATTACCACTACTGTTAACGGTACTCCAGCAGCAACTGATGGTATTGCTAACTTGAACAACGGTGGTACTACTCCAGTTGATGGTTACCCATCAGGTGCAACTTGGACTACTGCTCCAGATACTTCAAAACCTGGTGCTACTACTGGTACTGCTGAAGTAACTTACCCAGATGGCACTAAGCAAACTGTAACTATCCCAGTTGCTGTCAACGATGACCATGATGTAACTATCATTGATGACCAAGGTCACACTATTAGTCTTCATGCTAATGATGTAATTACTCACAAGACTTCAGAAACCAACGTTATTGGCCAACCTGTAGTTCAAAGCTTCAAGTTTAGCTACTACCAAGGTGGTCAAAACTACAGCAAGCCTTACATCTACACTTTGAACGCAGCTAAGGGTGTTTATGAACTTACTCAAAAGGGTCAAAACCCAGAAGGTGTAACTGTAAATGTTCCAGAAAGCATTCCAGTAAGTGACATTAAGGTAAGCTGGGTACCAGCAGGCACTACCTTGTTTGGCGATGTAAAGGGTAATGGTCAACCAACTAGTGTGGCAGGTGCTGACAATGGCGGTACTGAAACAATCAAGTACACTGGTAACGACAATGCTCAAGCTAACGGCTATCCTAAGTACGTTGCAGTTGTAGACAGCTCAAGCGTTAACTGGCCAATCTTTGGTAAGGGTCCAGCAGCTATGAACCCATTCCCATCAGTTTACATTTACGGTGCAAAGGCTAATGGTACTATTCCAAGTGTTAACTCTGATACTACTGATGTAAAGAAGGACTTAGGGAAAGCTGAGAACTATGTAGATACTAGCGATTTAACCGTTGCTAATAACTCAGCTGTATCATCAGTTGAATGGCAAACAACACCTAATTTGAGTAAGGCAGATGCTAAGGCTCCAGCAACAGTAAGAATTAACTTTACTGATGGAAGTCACCTTGATATCCCAGTATCTGTAAACGTAATTAAGGTTGATCAAGGTATTGATAATAAGGATGATCGTGACCTTTACCGTGACATCACTCGTACAATTACTGTTGAAGGTCAAGATCAACCAGTTGTTCAAGACGTAATCTACAGCCGTGCAAAGAGCACTGATTTATCTAAGCCAGCTGGTTCACAAGTAACTTACACTGACTGGGTAGCTGCTAAGGATAAAGATGGCAATACTGTAACTAACTTCCCACAATTAGAAGTAACTAAGCCAGGCTATACTGCTACTGCAACTGGTGCAACTATTGAAACTGTTAATGGTAAGCAATACGTACCAGCTTCAGCAACAGTTACACCGGATTCACAAGACGAAACTGTCAACGTAACTTACACTGCTAATGAACATACTCAAGTAATTAATTACGTTGATAAAGATGGTAATAAAGTAGGCGATCCTTACAATGTTACTGGTAAGACCGGTGAAACTGTTACTGTTGACGTGCCAGGACATGTACCAACTAACTGGACATTAGTTCCAGGACAAAAATATGCAAGTTCAGTTACATTCGGTTCAGATAATCCACAACCATTAACTTATACTGTTGAACACAAGACTGAAGTTGTACCTGTTGACAAGAACAACAAGGATACCTACCGTGAAATCACTCAAACTATCGAGAAAATTCCAGCAGGCAAGACTGAAGCTGACAAGACTAATGTAAGAACAACTACAGTTACATTCCAACGTACAGGTACTAAGGACTTAGTAACTAACAAGATTACTTGGAATGCATGGCAAGGGCCAAAAGGATCAGTAGACAAAGATGGTAAGGTAACTTACACTATTCCTGTTTACGATGTAAAACAAGAAAAAGGCTATGACAGCTATGTAGACGGTACTAAGGCTACACAAGTTCCAACTGAAGATGTAAATGTTGACTCAGCAAATACTACTTTCACTATTACTTATGTAAAGCAAGGCTCAACTCCAGTAAATTACGATCCAGCAAGAGATGATATGTCTGTAACTCGTACTATTAATTACGACGTCCCAGCAGGACATGATGCTATTGCACCAGTAACTCAAACAGTTGAATACACTCGTAATGTAGATGGTGTTGCAGGTTATCAAGATCCAGTAACAGGTCACATTACTTGGAACGCATGGCACGTTAAGAGTGGTAATTCCGAATTTGCCTCAACTTCTGTTGAACAAATTAAAGGCTACGACTCATATGTAAATGGAACTAAGACAACTGAAGTTCCTTCAGCTGCAGTGACTGAAGAAAACGGTGTTCCACAAAATGGAACAAGCGTAACAGTAAGTTACCAAAAGCAAGATTCAACTCCAGTACCATATAAACCAGGTAAAGATGGCGTTAACGACAACATGAATAAGTACGTAACTCGTACTATTACTGCTCACATCCCTAAATCCGATCCACAAACCCAAGTACAAATTGTTAAGTTTACACGTGAAGATAAAGATGGCAATGCCGGATACCAAGATCCAGTAACTGGTGATATTACTTGGAACGCATGGCATGTAGTTAACGGTACTGAAGGAACTGGAACTTGGAGCGAATACACAGCACCAGTTGTCGATGGCTACAAGGCATCTCAAGATAGTGTTGCAGCACAAACTGTAACTCCAGAAACCAAGAATGCTAATGTGGATATTACTTACACGCAAACTGACGCAGGCAAGTACACACCACAAGGTCAAGATGTCACTACTAAGGTTGGTGTTGTTCCAGATGCCGAAAAGGGTATTTCTAATACTAAGACTTTACCAGAAGGTACAACATACACCTGGAAGGAAACTCCAGATGTAACAACTGCAGGCGACAAGCCAGCTACAGTAGTCGTTACCTACCCAGACGGTTCTAAGGATGAAGTACCAGTAACAGTTCATGTCACGAACCCAAGTACACCAACGAACCCAACTGATGCGGATAAGTACACACCAAAGGGCCAAGATATCACCACTAAGGTTGGTGAAGTACCAGGTGCTGAAAAGGGTATTTCCAACACAAGCGACTTACCAAAAGGCACAACATACACTTGGAAGGAAACACCAGATGTAACGACACCAGGCGATAAGCCAGCTACAGTAGTGGTAACCTACCCAGATGGTTCCAAGGATGAAGTTCCGGTAACAGTTCATGTCACGAATCCAACTACTCCAACTAATCCAACGGACGCAGATAAGTACACTCCACAAGGTCAAGATGTCAACACTAAGACTGGTGTAGTACCAGATCCAGCAGAAGGCATTAAGAACAAGGGTGACTTACCAAATGGTACAAAGTACACTTGGAAAGAGACTCCAGATGTAACGACACCAGGCGACAAGCCAGCTACAGTAGTCGTAACTTACCCAGACGGTTCCAAGGATGAAGTTCCGGTAACAGTTCATGTCACGAATCCAACTACTCCAACTAATCCAACCGATGCGGACAAGAATACACCACAAGGTCAGGATATTCACACTAATACCGGAGTAGTTCCAAACCCAGCGGATGGTATTAAGAACAAGGGTGATTTACCAGATGGCACTAAGTACACTTGGAAGGAAACTCCAGATGTAACTACCCCAGGTGAAGTAACTGGTATTATTGTGGTAACCTACCCAGATGGTTCAAAGGATGAAGTTAGCGTTACTATTATAGTAACTAACCCAACAGAACCAACAAATAATGGTAATTCCACACCACAAGGTCAGAATACCCAGAATACTACGGTTGTTACAAATGGCGTAAATGGTGTAAGTACCACTTCGGAGAACAATACCAAGAAGGCTAACACGTTGCCACAAACTGGTAATAAGCAAAATTCAGCTGCTATCGCTGGACTTGCTCTTACTGGATTCGCTGCAATGTTTGGTCTCGGTGGTTCTAAGAAGAAGGAAAAATAGTTTTTAACAGATGCTCCCCCTTTGTTAAAAAGTAAAGAAAAAATATTTTCAATGACTCAAGATTCAATCTTGGGTCATTTTTTGTTTTAGAAATGACTAATTAACTAAAATCGTCTATAAGAGTTAAATTTACTAACAATTATCAATGAAAGTTATATTTTCTTGTGACATAAATCATCTATTTTAGAATAATTGCTTATATTTTGATAAATGAACTTTGACAATCACTATCCAAGGGATTAAAATAATTTATTAGATGAAGCAAGAATGTTAGCGTAAAATTAGTTAATATTCGATAAATAAGATGAAAAGTGAGGTATGATCCCATATGGTTACTGCAGAAGAACAAACAATGACTGATGCACTGACTGCTAAGTCAACACGGACGATTGTTCTAGTGAATGTCGATGGTACTCAGCAAGTGATTAAACAAACTGTTCGTTTCCAACGGAGTAAGGTTCCCGCAGCTGATGGTAAAGTGACATATAGCCAATGGGTGGTTCAACCAGACTCACCAAAGAAATGGGCTGAATTTGATGCTCCCGAAATAAAGGGCTGTGCGCCGGACCGGGCAGTTCTTCCAAGTGAAGAAGTTAATGCCTGGACCCCAGACTCAAAGATCGTGATTGTCTACAATAAGTTCGACAATGAACGGTTAGACAGTCGTTACATTAAGACCCAATCTCGGGCACCATTGATTCACCGTCCAGCTGAGCCAAAGAAGGTTAGTGCCCTTCATGGTGTTGCTTTACGGGTGGCTGGATTGACTTCACTGTTCGGGCTTCGTCGAGCAAATTAAACTTTTTCTTATTTTGCTAAAATAGCGATTGATAAATAACGCCAGATGTAATATGATAATGGCGAATATAAAACACGAATGCATTTCAAGTAGATCATTTAGAGAAGCAGCGGTTGGTGAAAGTTGTTGATCGAAACTCCGGTGCAGATAAATGTGGGCGGGTAATTCCGCACGGCTGGTGGCCGTTATCCATCACGAGGGTGACATTTATTTGTCAAACTTGGGTGGTACCGCGGAACTAAGAGCCATTTCGTCCCAAAATATTTTGAGGATGGAATGGCTCTTTTTGTTAGGAGGAATATTAATGTTAGATATTAAGAAGATTCGTAAGGATCCCGAATTCTTTAAGCAAAAATTAGCTACACGGGGAATTAAGGCCGAAGAAATTGATGAAGTTCTTGAACTTGATCAAAAGCGGCGTGACTTGCTTCAAAAGACCGAAGCGTTGAAGGCACAACGGAATGAAGCTTCAAAGAAGATTGGTGAAGCCAAGCGTAATGGTGAATCTGCTGATGAAGCAATTAAAGAAACTCGTGACTTGGGTGATGAAATCAAAAAGCTTGATGAACAAGTTGAAGAAAATGATGAAGTCTTCAACGATAAGATGTCACGCTTACCAAACGTCCCTCATGATGGTGTTCCTGTAAGTTTGACCGAAGAAGGTTCTGTTGAGTTACGCAAAGTTGGTAAGATTCGTGACTTTGACTTTGAACCAAAGCACCACTGGGATGTTGGTGAAAACCTCGGTATTTTAGACTTTGATCGTGCACGGAAAGTATCTGGTGCGCGGTTCGTTTACTACCTTGGTATGGGTGCTCAACTTGAACGTGCCGTTTACAACTTCATGCTTGATGAACACCAAAAGGACGGTTACACCGAAGTATTGCCACCATACATCGTTAACGCTGCTTCAATGTACGGTACTGGTCAATTCCCTAAGTTCAAGAAGGGAGTTTACCAAGTTAATGGCGAAGATATGACCTTGATTCCAACTGCCGAAGTTCCATTGACTAACTACTACCGTGGCGACGTAATTCCAGCTGAAGAATTACCTGTTTATGTTACTGCTTTGACACCTTGCTTCCGTTCTGAAGCCGGTGCCGCAGGACGTGATACTCGTGGTTTGATTCGGATGCACCAATTTAACAAGGTTGAAATGGTTAAGTACACTAAGCCAGAAGATTCATGGGATGAATTGGAAAAGATGACTGCTAATGCAGAAAACATCTTGAAGAAGCTTGGTTTGCCATACCACGTTATTACACTGACTACTAGTGACATGAGTTTCACTGCTTCTGAAACCCATGACCTTGAACTCTGGATGCCAGCACAAAACAAGTACCGTGAAGTATCAAGTTGTTCTAACTGCTTGGACTTCCAAGCACGGCGGATGCACACTCAATACCGTGACGAAAATGGTAAGTTACAATACGTTCACACCTTGAACGGTTCTGGCCTTGCTGTTGGTCGGACTGTTGCCGCTATTTTGGAAAATTACCAAAACGAAGATGGCTCTGTTACTATTCCTGATGTTCTTGTTCCTTACATGCATGGTGTAACCAAGATTACTAAGGAAAATGCAGTTCCATTCAGAAATAAATAGGATATAAGTCTAATTTAGCTATCCTAATAAAAAATTATTAAAATAAGCTAAAAACTAAGCCTGGTAACTTAAGAGGGAGATCTCTTCTGAGTTACTAGGCTTTTTATTACTTGCAATAAAAAAACTAATATTCTAAAATTAGAAAACGCTAAGAAAATATTTAATGCTTTAAAACTAACTTAATAAAATTAATTTAAAACGAACATATTCCTTTAAAAAGTTGCAAATTAACCGCTATCATCTTGGATAAACACACGGTTAGCTTAAAAGTGTTCACTTATTATTTTCAAAATGCTAATGTATTATCAACGTTAAAATTTGATTAAAGAGGAGTCGGTATAGATGCAAAGCAATCATTTGAAAAAATTAATCACTGTTTGTATTGCAATTGTTGCAATTGCAGTTGGGTGGATTTTGGTCGAACCTCAGCAGGCATCTGCCGACCAAACATACACATTCGCAACCAACAACACTTTCGAACCATTCGAAATTCAGGACAGCAAGGGTGGTTACTCAGGTAAGAATCCTGGGATTGAAATTGAAATTTTAAGAAAGATTGCCAAGCATGAACACTTTAAGTACCGCTTGAAGCCAATGAGCTTTAACGGTGACTTACAGGCTTTGGAATCTGGCCAAGTTGACGCGGTTATTGCTGGGATGAGTGTTACTGATGAGCGGAAAGCCAAGTATGACTTTTCAACCTCATACTACACAGATGGTGTTGTTATGGCAGTAGCCAAGGATAGTAATATCAAGTCAATGAAACAATTAAAGGGTAAGACCGTTTCTGCTAAGTCAGGGACTAGTGCCGCACTTTATTTGAAGAATAACCAAAAGAAATACGGTTACAAGATTCGTTACTTCGACTCTTCAAACACCATGTGGAACGATGTTAAGAACGGTAATACAGCGGCAACCTTCGATGACGGACCGGTACTTCAATATGGTATTAAGACCGGTGTTCCACTAAAGATTGTTACGAAGAAGCCAATTGATGCCCAACCAGTTGCCGTTGGATTCCAAAAGGGTAAGAACCTAGCTTTACAAAAGAAAGTTAATGACGGGATTAAATGGCTGAAGGATACTGGTCAACTAAAGCAAATCATTAATAAGTACACTAAGGGTAACGGAACAACCAAGAAGACCGCAGCTGATCGGACAATCTTAGGTTTGTTAAAGACTAACCGGGCAGCATTACTTCGTGGTCTCTGGATGACGATTGAATTAACCGTTGTTGGGATTATCTTTGCGATGATTTTCGGGGTAATCCTCGGGGTACTTGGTGTGGTTGAAAACAAGTTTGCCAACGCTATTTCAAGTACATTAATTTATATCTTCCGTGGGATCCCAATGATTGTTTTGGCATTCTTTATCTACATGGGATTGCCAAACGTAATTGGTCACAAGGTTCCACTATTCCTTGCCGGGATCTTAACCTTGACTCTTGATGAAGGGGCTTATATCGGTGCCATTGTTAAGGGTGGTTTTGAATCAGTTAACCAAGGACAATGGGAAGCTGCACGAAGCTTAGGATTACCTTATGGCAAGGCTCTGGTTAAGGTTATCGCACCACAAGGGTTTAAGTTAATGGTTCCATCTTTGGTTAACCAATTCATCATTACTTTGAAGGATACTTCAATCCTTTCCGCAATTGGTGTCATGGAATTAACCCAAACTGGGACAGTAATCATTTCGCAAAACATGGAAGGGTTCAGAATGTGGACAATTATTGCGGTTATCTACATTATCATCATTACCCTGCTGACATGGTTATCAAATTACGTACAAAAGAGGATGGCTTAATATGGATAAAAAATATAAAGTTCAAATTAAAGACCTACACAAGAGCTACGGCAGTAACGAAGTGTTGAAGGGAATTAACCTTAATGTTAAGCCGAGTGAAGTGGTATGTATGATTGGCCCTTCTGGTTCTGGGAAGAGTACTTTCTTGCGGTGCATTAACAAGCTAGAAGAAGCAAATAGCGGCCATATCTACGTCGATGGCTATGATATTGCGGACCCTAAAGTTAATATCAACAAGGTTCGGCAAAATATTGGAATGGTGTTCCAGCACTTTAACCTTTTCCCTAATATGAATGTGTTGCAAAACATTACTTTGGCACCAACTGAATTAGGGAAGATGAGTAAGGAAGAAGCGAATAAGGCAGCGATGCATTATCTTGAGTTGGTTGGTCTTGCTGATAAGGCAGATGCTAATCCAACTAAGCTTTCTGGTGGTCAGCAACAGCGTGTGGCAATTGCTCGTGCTCTAGCAATGAAGCCAGATGTAATGCTATTCGATGAACCTACTAGTGCGCTTGACCCTGAAATGGTTGGGGATGTTCTAGGCGTTATGAAGCGATTGGCCAAGGAAGGGATGACGATGATTGTCGTTACCCACGAAATGGGATTTGCTAAGCAAGTTGCAGATCGAGTGGTCTTCTTCCACAATGGTGACATCCGTGAACAAGGTACACCTGACCAAATCTTTGAACATCCACAACATGAAGATACAAAGAACTTCTTGAATAAGGTTCTTAATGTCTAGGGATAAATCAATTAGTAATAACTTTTAAAAAGTAAGCCTAACTATTCTCATAATAAGAATGGTTAGGCTTTCAAAATCCGAAAGTTTTATTACAAATTTAGAAAATTGTTTGACATTAGCAATAAAATCAGTATAATTATGAGTAATTTTTAATGTTAGTAACCAGAGATTCCGATACTTGCTGAAATTCGGAACTAACAATATGGCATGTACGTTTGAAATGGGTGGTTCCTATATCGACTGAGAGGTAGTTCAATAATTGGACTATAAAGATGGGTGGAACCGCGTTAAAAGGACGTCCCTGGTATGAAAGCCAGGAACGCCCTTTATTTTTTTGAAACCGTATATGCGAACTTGAAATTTAAGGAGGCAGAATTATGGACGAACAACAACATCAAAAGTTACAACGCTCGTTAAAGAGCCGACACGTGACAATGATTGCCATCGGGGGTGCAATTGGTACAGGACTATTCTTGGGATCCGGGAGAGCGATCCAACAAGCCGGTCCAGCGATTATCCTTTCGTACTTAATCGTCGGTATCTTTTGCTTCTTTATGATGCGGGCGTTAGGGGAATTAATCCTCGCCGACACTACTAAGCACTCATTTATTGATTCAGTTAAAGAATACCTCGGTGACCGAATGGAATTTGTTGCCGGATGGATGTACTGGGCTTGTTGGTTAACCCTAGCAATGGCTGATTTGACTGCCACAGGGATTTACCTTCGTTACTGGTTCCCTAATCTTCCACAGTGGGTAGGACCGTTATTGATTGTGGTCCTTCTGATGCTTGTTAACATGGTGAATGTTGGACTGTTTGGTGAACTGGAAAGTTGGTTCTCAATGATTAAAGTCCTGGCAATTATCGTCCTGATTGCAATCGGTGCGGTAATGCTGGTGATGCACAGTCACATTAATAACCGGGCTGTTGAATTAAGTAACTTGGTTAACCATGGTGGCTTCTTTGCTACCGGTCCACTGGGCTTCTTGATGTCCTTCCAAATGGTTGTCTTTGCCTTTGTCGGAATTGAAATGGTTGGTTTGACCGCTGGTGAAACTAAGAATCCACAAAAGGATATCCCTAAGGCAATCAACACATTGCCGGTTCGGATTGGTCTTTTCTACATTGGTTCAATGATTGCAATGATGGTTATCTACCCATGGACACAAATTAAAACAACATCAAGTCCATTCGTTCAAGTATTTGCTGCAATCGGTATTCCTGGTGCGGCAGGAATCATTAACTTTGTTGTTTTGACTGCTGCAATGTCTGCAACAAACAGTGCAATCTTTAGTACTAGTCGTTCACTTTATTCTCTAGCTCGTAGTGGTAACGCACCAAAGCGTTTCGGTGAATTGAGTGCCAAGGCTGTTCCGAACAACGCATTAACATTCTCATCACTGATTCTTTTTATCACCGTAATTTTGAACTACATTATGCCTGCCGGAATTTTCGATGTAATTGCCGGAATTTCCACCATTACATTCGTCTTTACCTGGATTATTATTCTGGCAGCACATATCAAATACCGGCAAAAGAATCCTCAAGGGGTTAGTTACTTTAAGATGCCAGGATACCCAATCACAAGCTGGTTAACAATTATCTTCTTCCTTGCTGTATTGGTAATTCTGTTATTCATCGATTCAACCCGAATCCCGTTAATTCTTTCAATTGTTATTTTCATTGCTTTGGCATGGGGATACAACTTGAAGAAAACAGATAAGTAATGAATTGATTTTGCAAAAAAGATTTAAATAAAATCTGCACAGATTTTGACGACGAGCAGCAAACAAAAGTAGATTTTGATGGAGCATTTTGGTACAAATCTTACAAAAATGTTCAATTAATAAAAACGCTGCCATTGTTGATGTGACGCGGTTCTGTTGACCTTTTTGAGTGCTGATTATATACTTAGGGTGTGAAGGGATATTAGGTAATGTTTCATCGAACATCTTCTCATAATAAACTATATTGAAGTATGTTAATATTAATGAATCTATAAAAATTAACAAAGACACACCCCACTCCACATGAAACAATTTAGTTTCCTTGAAAAGCACGTTTAGCTAATTACTTAATTAGAAGGCCATATTATCTACAGAGCCCTTACGATAGAAATCTCAGCTTAGTTCTCTTATGGAAGAACTGCAGAACACAATCTAACGGATCTTGATACAAATATACGCATTACTTAATCCCTTCAGCGGAAGCACGGAGACTTAACATTAAGTCTCCGCTTTTATTTTTAAAAGTTTGAAAGCGCCTTCTGTTTTCTGGCAAATTGCTCTAACATTATAATTAAAATTAAATTAGAAAATGATTAGAAAAACATTGATTTTAAATAGTGCCTCCCGTAGAATAACAATCAATCACATTGATTAAATTTTATTTAAGGAGGCGTTAATGATGGATAGTCAAGTTAATGCAACAAAAGAAGCAAATGCAACTTATGCCAACTCATCAAAAGTCAAAGAGGCGGCATACCGAATTTTTGCGGCGGTGGCTAACGCGATTTTGGTTGTCTTGGGAGGCGGATTATTAGTTCAAACTGTGGGGAACTTGACAGGGATTCATGTTCTGACACTTGTCGGTGCTGAAGCTCAGGTCCTCTTAGCGCCTGCTATTGGTGTGGCGGTTGCTTCCCAGATGAATACCAACACTTTAGTTACTTTTGCGGCAATGGTTTCTTCAACCGTTGGTGCCAATGCGGTACACTTCACTTCTACCGCAGTTAAGGGAGCTACTGCCACAGGTCAAGCTGCTGTAGCTGCAGTTGGGGCACCGGTATTTACTACTGGTCAACCAATTTCCGCTGTTTTGGCAGCAGTCGTTGCCGTTTTAGTTGGTAAATACTTAACTGGTAAGACACCGTTAGATATGGTTCTGGTTCCATTCGGCGCTTTAGCCGTAGGAATCGGCTTTGGATTAGTAGTTGCTGCAGTTGTTACTCCTGCATTACTTGCTGTTTCAGCTTACATCGCTAAGACAATGCAAGTTTCACCAGTACTTGGTTCAGTTGTTATCTCAGTTGTCTGGGCACTCTTCCTGATGACACCTGCATCATCAGCTGCCCTAGCCGTTGCCCTAACACTAGATCCAGTATCTTCGGCCGCAGCATTGATTGGGACTACTGCTCAATTCGTTGCCTTTACTGCCATGTCTTGGCGACAAAATAATTTGGGAGCAAATATCGCCCAAGGACTTGTTACACCAAAGGTTCAATTCCCGAACCTGTTGATTAACCCATACCTGTTAGTGCCATCAGTCGTTTCAGCCGCTGTTTGTGCACCACTTGCAACAGTTGTCTTTGGGTTCCGCTCAACTTACACACTCGGTGGATTGGGATTGAACTCACTAATCGCACCAATTGCTTACCTTTCACGCGGCTGGGATCAATTTGGTATCTACATGGTTCTTGGCGTTGCTGCACCAGCATTGATGTCCGTTGCTATTTACCTATTCATGAAGCGTGCAGGTCTAATCGGTGAACGTCAATTACACCTAGAACTTGTTTAATATTATTATTTAGTAATCCTGCTTTAGATGAATACTCCATTAAGAAGACTAGAGAAATTCTTTGGCCTTCTTTTTTTAAGTTTAAAAAGCTGCCTCATAAGAAAATCTTTTCATATGTCCATGCTTTAATTAATCCCGTCTTAACTACTGCCGTATCAGCGAAAGATAACTATTGCTTTAAAAACATTGCAATAATTTTAAAAAATAATTAATAAAGAATATAATTATCACTGAATAAGTAAATGTGGTTAATAATAGGGGGAGTGTTAAGAATGGTATCTAAAAATAATACTAAATATTTAATAGAAAAGAATGCTAATAAACAGCAACGATTCGGCCTGCGGAAGTTAAGCATTGGTGTTGCTTCTGTTTTACTAGGAACAACCTTCTTTATTGGCGCTACAACAAACGTTCAAGCTAATACAAATGTTACTAATCAGGTTAAAAACCAATCAGTAGAATTGAGCAATAATTCTGCAAATCCAATTTCTAATAAAAAAGTGGTACCAAGTTCTACTCTAGCTAACCCACAAAGTTCTACTAGTGCTTCAAGCTCTACACCTGCTAGCAATGCTAGTTCAGATGGTATGAAATCTGCCCAATCAGATAGTTCAGCAAGTCCTGCAAATGCTAATGGAACACAAACATTAAACACTAGTGATCAAACGACTGCAAAAGTTCCAGCCAGCCAATTAAAAGCAAATCTTGCAGTAACGAACCCGACGACTTTAACAGATAATGGACAAACCGAAGTAACTTTGACGCATGGGCAACGGGATATCCATGATTTAAAATTCCATATTACTGCTGATGCTAAGGAGACAATTACAGTTGCGGTTCCATCAATTTTTGAAATAGCATCAGCAGATGAAGATTCGTTACACAGTGTTAATGTAACTGTTGACAAAACCAATAATGAAGTCATTTATTTCTTCAATAGAACAGGCTCATATGACTTGAATTTATATCTTAAACCAACTGTTAGTGATTGGTCTTTCCTAGCTAAAGATTCTAGCTACCCAGTAATTGTTAAGAAGAATGGTACTGAGGAAGCAACAGTAACTTATACAATTGGAGCTCCTGCTAAAATTACTGCAATGACTGTAAAATTAGATAAATATCAAAAAGGCAATCTCGTTATTGGTCAAAAATACGCTGTTGGAATTCAGTTGAACAATGATGGCATTAAGGATGGTGATAACCTTAAAGGAACACTAACTGTTAATGTTCCAGAAGGCTTTCAAGTTGATACTAGTGGTGCATACGGATTAAGTAAAACGAAAGAAATCCCTGATACAATGGGCAGTACTGATGTAGTTGATTCAAGTAATATCGAAATAAATCAACCAGGTGGAGCAGGTACGCCAGTTACGATTAATTTTAATTGTAGTAAAACTGATTTGAATTCTAGTCATATTCTTTTCTGGGGAACATATACTAGGGCATTAACACAGAGTGAGAATAACTTTACTGCTAGTGTTACTTATCGCTCTACCGATGGAACGAATGAAAGTGTTAGTCAATTATTAAATAATCAAACTTCAACTCTCACCCTTCCTGTTAATAATTTTCAAAGAAATGAATTATTTCCAGAAATGACTATGGCTAATAAAGTTGTAACAGATAATGGTCAAGCCAATGGAGAACATCAATCTCAGCAAATGGGAGAATCATATCCATCAGATAATTGGAAAATAAACATCCAAAATACTGGAAATATTGCGCAAACTAACGTTAAACTTCACGTTAATGTCGAACCAGGGACTGTCTTTAATCCCCAACCAGATAAGTCAGGTGGAATTAATTTTGATACTACTGGTGAGAACAGTGGTATTACAGTAGTTGCAACTCTAACTGATGGCTCAACTATCACTTTACTTAACCACCATGATGCCGGAATCAATTCAAATGGTGATAACGCATTGTTAAGTAATGATGTCAAAGCAAAAGATGGCTCGAATATTAAGACACTTGATATTACTTTTGATAAGATTAACGCGGGTTCCGGTGTAAACATTACCTTAAATACGGTAAGCTCCATTTTAAGCTCAGCAACGAATAAAAAAGCGGGTGATAAGGCTTATTATGGCTATACTATTTCATCTGATCAGGGGATCACTACACCAAGTAATAATAGTAAAGTTTTACCAATCGTTGATCCAATCTCATCCTTAGTGTTTAGAGGAAGAAGTAGCGACTTTAATAATGGAATTTATGACAAAAATATTACTAGTGTTGAAAGTAGTGGTGTATACAACACTGGACAAATAAGCTATATAATTACTCACAATAAGGAAGAGGATAATCGCCCTAGTTCATACTTTCTCGTTATCCCGGCAGGATTCCATGTTAATTCTGATTCAGACATGAAGATAATGTTTCATGGTAAGGTGTTGAGTGATAGTAGTAGAAGTAAGTATAATGGAAAGATAGTTTCCCTTGGATCGCTTGGGCCAGCAGGAGAATATATTTATCGACTTGATCTGTCATTTACACCTGGTGATGAAAATAATGCAGTTTATGTCCAGAAGGGAAACTATGTTCCTATTCCGTTAACCATTAATGAAAATCAAGCCGCTGCTAGTTATAATTATGGTCATAATTGGGGTAATCCTCAAAATATATCACTGTTGATGGAAATTGGACCTACTAGCGATTTTGAACCTCTTGGTGGTAAGGGAGGCAACCAAGATGTGGACTTTAAGACAATTACTTTTGGCAATAAGACATATAATGTAATGCCACAAAGTAATGCCTGGCATGATGGTTACACTGATGCTCAATATACTTTCTTGGCACCTTCAATGTATGGTTCTCAGAGTGTACTAAGCAATGAAGCTGATGGAGGCTCAGATTTCCAATATAGTGATAATCAAAATGGTGTTGAGAATGTCAATGCTACTAAAGGAAGACTAACACTATCCAATATTCTTACTAGTGGAGGAACGTCAAAGTATTCTTACAACGTAATCAACCTGCCGTCAGTCGTCGATGGTCAAGGTGTAACACTTCAATTAACTGGTGCAGGAACGATTAGTAACGATTCAAATAATACTTCTGAATTACTCTATTCTTCGACTCCCGTAAATAAGACTGAAAATTTAACAGCTGATGATTTGAAAGACTTTATTCCAGCTTCTCAAGTTACTGATTGGTCAGCGGTCCGCGCAGTTTTGCTTAAGTCTGGAGAGTTAACTAATGGTTCGATAATTAATGCTACTGTCCCATTTAAGGTTAGTGCAATGAATGAGCATGCGGAAACGGAAACTGTTGAGGTTCAAAACATCTTTACTGGTGATCACAATGGTACATCTCTTAACACGTCAAAACCTCTTACACTTAATGTTCAACGTTATGTCCAAGTAACGACTGAGTGGGTTGATGGTAGTAAGAAGCCACTGAGCGATCCCGTTATTCAGAAGATAGCATCTGGTTCAACTTACAAGAACAAGCCTCTTGAAATTGAAAAGATTCCAGAAGGTTATAAACTTCAAGCAATCCCTTCAAACGCTAACAAGACTGCAGGCACAAGTAATATTACTGTTACCTATGTTTATGTTCCTGACACACAAAACGCTACCTTGAATTTTGTTGATGACGATGCAGAAGGTGATGAGCCAAAGAATCCGGTAGCATCAATCAATGCTTCTGGAAATCCCGGAAGCACAATCTCATTTAAGGATTCGAAAGGTCAAACAGTGGATCAAATCATCAGTAGCCTTGAAAAAGCTGGCTATAAGGTTAAAAATGTAACCAAAGATTCTGACACTTCTTCCACTATTGATAATTTGAACTTTGGTAACTATGACAATAATAACCAATCGTTTACTATCCACCTTGGTCATCGAACTCAACCAGTTAGTGAAACAGCTAATGCAACAGAAACGATTAATTATTACTACGCAGGTACTACTATACGGCCCCAAGAAGCTCCTCAGTATACCAAGACAATTACATACACCCGTCAAGGAACTGAAGATCTAGTAGCCAAAAATATTATTGGCTGGGGCACTTGGACAAGTGATCAAGGCTTCATCTCCGTTGATTCTCCAACTGTCACAGGCTACACAGCTGATAAAACAACGGTTGCCGCACCAAGTGTTGATTTAAGCAAACTTGTAAAGCAGCAAACATTATCTATAGCACCGATTACTGTTTACTATACGAAGAACGCAACTAATCAAACTGCTATTTTGAACTTTGTTGATCAGGATGGGAACGATAAACCAATTGCTGATTCAATTACAGCAGGTGGGCTTAGTGGAACACAGATTAAATTTGAAAATGTTGCAACAGTCATTTCTAACCTTGAACAGAAGCATTATGTTCTTAGCGGTATGACAAAGGGAACAGAAAATGTTTCTAAGACGATGCTCTTAGCGTTACTTCAGGCAGCTAATGATCAAATCACAGTTTCTGATCAAACTAATTGGAGCACTATCTTTGGTAACTTTGATGAAGATGACAATACTAACCAAGTATTCACCCTTTACTTTAGCCATGCTCACAGTTCTGTTGCATCTAAGAGTGTCACGGAAACCATTCAATATGTTGGCACTGGTAAGCAAATCGACGCTCATCAATCGACGCTAACCTTTGAACCTAATGATGGTAGTTATCATGATGAAGTAACCAATAAGGATCATGTCACTGGATGGCATGTTGCAAATACTACTAATTCAACAGGAACATTTGCTAGCGTTACTAATCCAACAGTAACTGGTTACCACGTTGTTTCAGCAATTGAAAATGGTAATGATGTTCTAGATCACTCAACAAACAGTGTTAAGGAACAATCAGGAATTACTGAAACTGCTAAGAATATTGAAATTACGGTAACATATGCTAAAGATGAACCAGTTGATCCAACTGTTCCGGTAAGCGATACAAAGAATATTACTGAAACTATTCACTATGTTTACAGTGATGGATCAAAAGCACATGATGATAACGTTGCTACACTAACCTTTACTCGGACTGGGACTAAGCATACCAAGACTAATACAACTGATTGGAATCCATGGACACCAGTCTCCGCTAACTTTAGCAAGGTTAAGTCACCAACGATTGAGGGTTATACAGCTGACTATCCAGAGATTGATTCACAAAAAGTTACTGTTGACAGTGCTGATCCCGTATTTACCGTCACGTACACTAAGAATCAATCAACAGGCCAACCGACAACGACACCAACCGAGCAGCCAACGGTTCAACCGACAGTTCAGCCAACAACAGCTCCAACTGAGCAGCCAACGGTTCAACCGACAGTTCAGCCAACAACAGCACCAACCGAACAACCAACAGTTCAGCCTACAGTGGCTCCAACTGAGCAACCTACAACTCAGCCGACTGAACAACCATCTGCTCAACCAACTACGCCACAACAACCTGTTCAACCAACAACTCAAACTCAATCTGCTGGAAGAGAACAACCGGTTCAAAATGAGACACAGACGATCCAATCTTCTGCAACACCTACACCAGTTGTTCACCCAGTTCACCAACAAGCAGAGCAATTACCACAAACCGGTAATGAACATCATGCATTTGCATTAGTCGGTTTGGGCCTTGCTTCGTTAATTGGAGCATTGGGTCTGAGTATTCGGCGGAAGAAAGATTTGAAGTAGGTTAAATTCTAGAACCTTCAAGAATTTCTTGGAGGTTCTTTTTATGTCTAAAATAGTGATAGAATATACTGGAGCGCAGAAGTTGTGGGGAGGTTAATCACTGTGAATAATAACAGTTCAGATAGTGACAACAAAAACGCCAAGAAAAAAATTTCATTTGATATCAACAGTGTAAAAGAACAAGCTGCAGACGATAGTGAGAGTTCTGAGACCAAGATGCCGGTCTTTTCAATTAGGAAGCCACAAGCTAAGTCTGCAGAAGCGGCTGAGAAAAATCCTGAACTAGAAAATAGTCAGGTGCCAACAAGCGAACAGCCAGTATTTGAAATTCATAATGATGAACAATCACAAGAAAAAAACAATGCGTCGGTATTGGCATCAAGTTCACCTGCATCGGCTGCTCCAGTAGTAGATGATGATGAGGAAAAACCTCAAATTACGGTTCAAAGTAAGATTCCAGCTGCCTCTGATAGTGCTGAATCAAAAAGGCCAAAGAGTGATTTTGGGACAACAATTGATGATGATTTGAAGACCTCTTGGGAAAAGAAAGGTGAAACTTTCCCAGTATCTTCTGTAGCATCAGAAAGTCCTTCAGCAAACGAAGATCAAACCTCGCTGTCAGAGAGTATCCAAGCATCATTTGATTCATTGGATTCGCTGAATCGGGACATTGAAAGACTTCAAAAGGAAATAGATGCTGCATCAGCTTCATCTGTAGCAGAAAGTGAAGTTCCTAGTGAATTATCAACTAATGATGATCAATCAATGACTCGTGAAGCATACCGTGATTCAATGAACACAGTACAAGACAGTGAAGATGAATCGGTAGAGCAAAAAGAAGAACAACCTCAACAAAGTAATGTTAGTCGTCCCCGTCCGCCACGTCCGCAGAAAGTGGAAGGAGAAAAAGTAGAGCCGATAATTGTAACTCCTGAAGAGGAAAAGCAAAGTAAGCCAAAAGTTGAGTGGAATGGTCCAGAAATAAAACGTGAAGAAAAGCAACCTGTAAAGAAAGTAGAACGCCGAGAAACTTCTCACCAACAGCCTGTTACTCGTCGCTCTTCTCATCATGCTAAGCAAAAGCCGCAAAAGCAATCAGGTGTGTTAGGTAAAAGCTTTTTGACAATGTTTGGCCTTGGAAATAAAAGGTAAAGAAAATGAGTGGAACTAAACTCGTTATGAGTTTGGCTCCACTCTTTTGCATATTAATAAGATTAATTTTAGTCTGGATCTTTCAATGATTTACCACTCTTAGTGTTCTTGAAAGGTTCGAATGCTTGCTCAATAGTTTGATATTCTGCATCAGTTAATTCGACGTCCATTGCCTTGGCGTTAGCGATCACTTGATCAGCATGTTTAGCACCAGGAATAACAACGGAAATCAATGGGTTCTTAAGGTACCATGCAAGAACTGTTTGAGCAACGGTTGCGTCATGAGCATCCGCAATTGGACGAATCTTATCAACTGCATCAAGGATAGCGCTATAACGTGGTTCCTTAAAGTCAGCAATTTGGCTCCGAATGTCATCTTCAGGGAAAGTAACATCTTTACTGTACTTACCGGTTAAGAGACCTGAAGCGAGTGGGAAGTAAGGAACAAAACTAATTTGGTGATCGTGAAGGTAGTCTAGCATTCCTTCGTTAAGGTGATCTTGATGGAGAAGGCTAAATTCGTCTTCCACAACATCAACATACCCATCGGCATTAGCTTCTTTGATCTGATCTAAGCTGAAGTTAGAAATCCCGATTGCACGGATCTTTCCTTCTTCACGAAGCTTTTGAAGGGCCCCAACTGCTTCAGCTTTAGGGGTATCGTGATCTGGGAAGTGAATGTAGTAAATGTCAATATAATCAGTCCCTAACCGTTCTAGGCTCTTGTTAACTTGGTCAGTTAAGAATTTAGGATCATTGTTAATTACTTCTTCACCGGTTGAAAAGTCATGAGCACCCTTAGTGGCGAGGACAATTTTATGCCGGTCGTAGTCTTTGATTGCTTGACCAACTAACTCTTCTGAATGGCCAAGTCCGTAAACATAGGCAGTATCTAAAAGGTTAATTCCGTTATCAAGGCCGGCTTTAACTAACTTGATCCCGTCTTCATCTTTAAGATCTGGGAAAAGGTTATAGCCACCAACGGCATTTGTACCTAAGCCAAGTGGGTTTGCGATTACGTCTGAATGACCAATTTTAACTGGTTTTACCATAATGTTAAGCTCCCTTCAAAACATATTTGTAAGCGAATACATACTATATCTACTATTATATCGTGAATAGCTTTGAATGGCGATTGATTAATAAATTGATTGCGGCAATTTAAGAAAAATTATAAAATGATGATCCTTGGCAGGGGCAAAATCGAAGTAGAAAACAATCCCTTGAGATCCTGAATGAATAGTTTGGGACGAAGGTTGGTTTCCACGATTTTATTAAGGAGGTATTTAGGACTAATTTTGGTTAGTTGACGATGCCTCCTTTTCCTATTATTAAATAAGAAAAAACTACTATAGAACCCGGCCTTTCCTCTTGAAAATAAGTCCTGATTAAGTTACAGTAGTAAAAGACGTGAAACATAATTGTTTCACGAAAGGAGAAGTTAACAATGAATCCAGAACAATTTCGGCGAGCACTTGCGGATCATGGTATTAATTTGACTGATGCGCAAATGACCCAATTTGCTGATTATTACGATTTATTAGTCGCAACTAATGAGCATGTTAATTTGACACGAATTACCGAAAAAAAAGAAGTTTACTTAAAGCACTTCTTTGATTCCGTTACGGGAGCTTTTGCGGAACCTAAACTGATGACTGATGAGCTAACTTTATGTGATATCGGTGCAGGAGCTGGTTTCCCATCAATCCCACTAAAGATCGCCTTTCCTCAGTTGAAAGTTACGATCGTGGATTCATTAAATAAGCGGATTGTATTCTTACAAGACTTGGTTGCTAAACTGGGGTTAACTAATGTTACGCTGGTCCATGATCGGGCAGAAACATTTAGCGACAAGAAGAGTGATCACCGTGAACAATATGATGTTGTTACAGCACGAGCAGTGGCACGCTTATCGGTTTTAAGTGAATTGTGTTTGCCTGCAGCGAAGGTCGGCGGTGAATTTATCGCCTACAAAGCCAGTGCGGCAACGGATGAAATCCAACAAGGTGGGACTGCTATTAAAAAACTTGGTGGTCAAATCCGCAAGACGGTTGAGTTGGAATTGCCAGGAACAGATGAGGAACGAAACATTATCGTAATTGATAAGGTTGCGGCAACACCGAAGAAGTTCCCCCGGCGTCCTGGATTACCTAACAAGAAACCAATTCAATAAAGTGAGGGAGAGAGAAAATGGCCTTTTCATTATTTGGCATCGGTAAAGATCATTCCGGCGATACAAAGAATAAAGTTGTTGAAATTAAAGTTGATCAGATTATCCCTAACCGGTATCAACCACGGAAAGTATTTAATCAGGATGCTATTCGTGAATTAGCACAAACAATTGATGAACATGGTTTGCTGCAACCGATCGTTGTCCGAGAATACGAATCAGCAAAGTATGAAATTATTGCTGGTGAACGCCGGTACCGGGCAGTCAAACTCTTGAACTGGGATACCGTTCCAGCAATTATTGAAAAGATGAGTGATAAGGAAACTGCTTCACTCGCTTTGATTGAAAACCTTCAACGGTCACAATTGAGCTCTGTTGAAGAGGCTCAAGCATATCGGCAATTAATGGACTTGAACCACCTGACACAAGCTGCTTTGGCTAAGGGGATGGGAAAGAGTCAGTCCTTTGTTGCTAATAAGTTGCGGCTATTGAAATTAATCAAGCCAGTTCAAACCGCAATCCTTGATCACCGGATTTCTGAACGTCATGGTCGGGCAATGCTTGATTTGGATGAAAAACAACAGCGTGAAATGTTGATGCGGGTTGTCAATGAACGACTAACCGTCCGGCAAACTGAAGATGAAGTTGCTAAAGTTCTTGGTCGGCCATTACCATCTGAAATTGCTAAACAACGGGCTGAAAAGAAACGGCAAGAACTTGCTGACCTTGAAGGTTTGCCAGAAGAAGAACCAGCAGCAAGTACAACAGAAAAACCAGCCAAAAAGTCAGCTACAAAGAAGAAACCTGCAAAACGGCGTCATAAAAAGGCAACAAAGCAACCAGCAATGGCTAACGATGCTCGCCTTGCTTTGAACACAATTAAGAAATCTATCAAGTTGGCAACTGACAATGGCTTCACCGTTACTACTCACGAACAAGATAATGATGATACTTACCAATTAGTCATTGAGATTCCGAAGAAGCAGTAGGAGGTAGAAGTATGGGTTATGTTATTGCGCTAGCAAACCAAAAAGGTGGCGTTGGTAAGACCACGACTAGTGTTAACTTGGGAGCTTGTTTAGCAGATGACGGTAAAAAAGTTCTGCTAATTGATCTTGACCCCCAAGGTAACGCGACGAGCGGTTTAGGAATTGATAAGAAGGATATTGAAGAAAGCGTCTATGATGTTTTAATCAATGATGTTGATCTTAAAGACGTTATCCTCAAGTCCAGTCATAAGGGCTTAGATATTGTTCCAACAACGATCGCCTTATCTGGTGCAGAAGTTGAATTGACGAATTTAATGGCGCGGGAGACCAGGCTGAAAGATGCTTTTGGTGACGTTAAAGATGAATATGACTATATTCTGATTGACTGTCCGCCATCACTTGGCCTACTGACAATCAATGCCTTTACTGCCTGTGATTCGATCTTGATTCCAGTCCAAAGTGAATACTACGCCCTTGAAGGTCTAAGCCAGTTACTAAACACTATTAAGCTGGTTCGGAAACACTTCAATTCCGATTTGAAGATCGAAGGGGTTCTTTTGACCATGTATGACAAACGAACAAACTTGGGTCAACAGGTTAATGCGGAAGTAAAGAAGTACTTTGGCGATCAAGTATATGACACTATCATCCCACGGAATGTGCGCTTGTCTGAGGCGCCTAGTCATGGACAGGCAATTGTCGATTACGATAAAAGGTCAACTGGAGCAAAGGTTTACCAACAACTAGCAAAGGAAGTGTTAGCTCGTCATGGCGAAAAGTAAGCAAAGCGGACTAGGCCGCGGTATTGAGGCGCTCTTTGAAGAAAATGAGTTGAATGAGGTTAGCGATAATGAGACTGTTCAAGATGTGAAGTTATCATTAATTCGCCCTAACCCTTACCAACCACGGCGGACGTTTGATCAAAAAGCACTACGGGAATTAGCTTCCTCAATTCAGGAATCTGGTGTATTTCAACCGATTATTTTGCGGCAACCAGATCCAAAATTAAAACGGTATGAATTAATTGCTGGAGAGCGGCGTTTCCGGGCTTCTAAACTAGCCCATCAAGAAACGATTCCGGCAATTATTCGCCAAATGAGCGATGAAAAAATGATGGAAGTCGCCGTGCTGGAAAACCTTCAACGGGAAGACTTAACACCATTGGAAGAAGCTCAAGCCTACCAAACATTGATGGATAAACTTTCATTAACCCAAGCTCAGGTTGCTGAACGGCTGGGTAAGAGTCGGCCATATATTGCTAACTACTTGCGGCTCTTAGGTTTACCAAATGAAATTAAGGAATTGGTTTCTGCTGGTAAGTTATCAATGGGGCAAGCGCGGACGCTATTAGGCTTGAAGGACCGCAAACAATTAGTTAAACTTGCTAAGCAGGCGGTTGATAAGAACTTAACCGTTCGTCAGCTTGAAGAGCAAGTTGCACAGATGAACGGAACGGCCGAAAAGAAGAAGGCAAAACGCCGTCAACGCAAGCCAGCCTATGTTCGGGAAGCTGAGTCGCAACTTCAAAGTAAGTTTGGTACTAAGGTTGCTGTTGCGCCAAGTCGGAAGAAGAATGCAGGGAAAATTGAAATTCCGTATACTTCTGCTGATGACTTCAACCGGATTATGGAAGTTCTGAATATTTCATTAGATTAAGGAGGATGATCACTGATGGCAGCATATGATAAGGGCGATATTGTAATGATGAAGAAGCAACATCCGTGTGGTACCAATCGGTGGTTGATCACACGTGTTGGTGCAGATATTAAGATCCAATGCACTGGCTGTGGACACATTGTTATGATGACACGGCAAAAGTTTGATAAGGGCTTTAAGAAGGTCCTAGAAAAAGCCGCTGACACCGAAGATTAATAAAAAAACTAAATTGAAAAGGAAAGTGAACAACTTATGTCATTAACTGCAGGGATTGTTGGTTTGCCAAACGTTGGTAAATCAACCCTATTCAACGCTATTACTAAAGCCGGAGCCGAAATGGCTAACTACCCATTCGCAACGATTGATCCAAACGTGGGGATGGTTGAAGTGCCAGACAGTCGTCTTGACCGGATTAACGAAATTATTCCAGCCAAGAAGATCGTCCCAACTACATTCGAATTTACTGATATTGCCGGAATCGTTAAGGGTGCCAGCAAGGGTGAAGGTCTTGGTAACAAGTTCTTGGAAAACATTCGTCAAACTGATGCGATTGTTCACGTTGTTCGGGCCTTTGATGACAACGATATTACTAGTGTTACTGGTAAGGTTGACCCAATTGATGATATTGACACCATTAACTTGGAATTAGTTATGGCTGACTTAGACGCAGTTAACAAGCGTTTAGCTAAGGTTCAACGGGCTGCTAAGGGTCGCGATAAGGATGCCTTGGCCGAATTAGATGTTTTGAACAAGATTAAGCCAGTTCTCGAAGATGGTAAGAGTGTTCGTTCAATTGACTTTTCTGATGACGAGAAGAAGATTGTTAAGGGCCTCTTCCTTCTTACCAGCAAGCCAGTTCTTTATGTTGCTAACATCGCAGAAGATGATATGGCTGATCCTGATGCTAACAAGTACATGGATGAAATTAAGGAACATGTTAAGGGCGACGGTGAAGTTATCGGGGTTGCTGCTGCTGCCGAAGAACAAATTGCTGAAATGGACGAAGCTGACAAGGCCGACTTCTTGGAAATGGAAGGCGTTAAGGAACCAGGTTTGAACCGTCTTATTCGTGCTGCTTACAAGCTCTTGGGTCTTGAAACCTTCTTCACTGCTGGTGGCCCAGAAACTCGTGCATGGACCTTTAAGAAGGGTACTAAGGCTCCACAAGCTGCCGGAATTATTCACTCTGACTTTGAACGTGGATTTATTCGTGCCGAAGTAATGAGCTTTGATGATCTTGATCAATTAGGCTCTGAAGCTGCCGTTAAGGAAGCAGGTAAGCTTCGTCTTGAAGGTAAAGATTACGTTATGCAAGACGGGGACATTGTTGAATTCCGGTTCAATGTCTAATTTTCGGTTGCAGTGAGATCTTTACAAAATTAATACCATCGCAATAAGAGAGGAGTTTCATCGTGAGTGAAAATCAACCACGAAACGCTCAAGCTGGTCAACGACAAAAGGAACATTTGAAGGAAACCCGGCGAGAAGCAGGCAGTCAAATTAGCAAACACAATCTAACAAAGAAGAACGAAGAGTTTGTTTTCCAATTAAACAAGCAACTTGAACGCCAAGGAGTTGCTAAAGATAAGCGTCCGGAAATTATTGAGGACACTATTACCCAACTTAAAGAAGGACAAAAGACAGGTAAAACTGCTAAAGCCTTATTTGGAACACCAACAGAATACGTTAAGGAATTAAAGAATCCAAAGAAAGAAAAACAAGCCAACCACATGACTAAGCAATCAATTCGGTTGCTTTCCCTGGATAACATGATGATCTTCTTTAGTATCTTTACCTTCATGTTTGGTTTGATGTTCTGGATTTCACCAGCCGCAATGAAGATGTCTCACTATGGTAGTAGTGGTTTACTAGCAATTATTATTGTTGCCGTTACTGGTGGACTTTTGTATGGGTATGTTGCTACACAATTACAACCAGTTAAGAAGAACGGTAAGTGGGTTCAAGCTAAGCCATTGTGGTTCCGGATTTTGACAATTGCCTTTGGGTTAGTTGTCTGGTTAGCAATCTACATGGCATCTAGCTTATTACCAAATGCCATCAACCCTCGTTTGAGTGCCTGGGCATACATTATCCTTGGTGTGGTTGCCTTTGCAGGTGACATTGTCTTCCGGCGCCGTTACCACATTACGGGAACGTTCTACGGTAACCGGAATAACCGGAGAAGATAATATTAGTACTTCAATAAAAATTAAAATTAGCGGAAACACGGAGCTAGATCTAGGCGCGTATTTCCGCTTTTTAGATCTGATTGAAGTTCCTTTAATTTGCCTCTACTGTAGCTTTTTAACTAATAAATTGATAATATGAAAGCGTATACATAATAAAAGCGAGGCGGATCAAAATGAAACTGAACCGGAATCAATTAGCAAAATATTTAGATCATACGATGCTTAAACCAGATGCAACTGTAGTAATGATTGATCAAACCGTGGATGAAGCAATTAAATATCAAACTGCCTCTGTCTGCATTAATCCATACTGGGTTAAGCGGGTCCACCAAAAACTGGCCGGGACAGGGATCAATACCTGTACAGTAATCGGGTTCCCATTGGGTGCAACTTCAACTGCCAGCAAAGTCTTTGAAGCACGTCAGGCAATTGAAGACGGCGCCGATGAACTTGATATGGTGATTAATATTGGTGAACTGAAGGCCAAGCATGATGATGCGGTAATGGCTGATATCAGGGCAGTCGCTGATGAAGTTCACAGCCACCAGCGAGTATTAAAGGTAATTATTGAAACAGCATTGTTAGATGAAGAAGAGAAGCAACGTGCTTGTAAGTTAACTGTAGCGGGCCAGGCTGATTTTGTTAAAACGTCAACAGGTTTCTCGACTTCTGGAGCACAAGTAACGGATGTTGAATTAATGAAACAGACGGTTGGTGATCAGATAAAAATTAAGGCAGCTGGTGGGATCCACAGTTACGATGAAGCAATGGCGATGATCGACGCTGGAGCAGATCGGCTAGGCGTTTCTGCCTCTGTCAAGATTCTTCAAGAAGCTGATTTATAAAAGGAGGAGTACGCTAATGGCATATAAGCGAGTATTTGCGATTGTCCTTGATTCTGTTGGTACTGGGATGGCTCAAGATGCCGTCAAATTTGATGATGTTGGTGCAGATACATTAGGTCATATTGGTGAATACTACCAAGGTAAATTACAGTTACCAAATCTTGGTAAGATGGGATTGAGTAACTTACGAGCTACTCCAATTACCGGGGTTCCAGTTGCGATACCAGCAATCGGTGATTATGGACGCATGGCTGAGGTTTCTGCCGGTAAAGACAGCATGAATGGTCATTGGGAGATGATGGGATTACCGTTAGAAAAGCCGCTTGATACTTTCCCAGATGGCTTCCCACAAGAATTGATTGATAAAATCGCCAAGTTTGCTGGTCGAAAAGTGATTGTTAACAAACCTTATTCTGGAACGCAGGTTATCCACGATTATGGTGAACGTCAAATGAAAACCGGCGAACTGATCCTCTATACTTCAGGTGATTCAGTAATGCAGATTGCTGCGCACGAAGAAGTAATTCCTGTAGAAGAACTATATAAGATTTGCGAATATGCGCGAACACTATTAAACGGTCCAGAATACCTGGTTGGTCGGGTGATTGCTCGACCTTACGTTGGCCCAGATCGCGATCATTTTGTTCGGACCGCTAACCGCCATGACTTCAGCTTGGCACCAACAGGAGAAACAGATTTAGAACGCCTGCAAGAGGCTGGGTATGAAGTAATTGGCATTGGTAAGATTAATGATATTTTCTCCGGTAAAGGGATTGATAAGGGATTCCATAATGAAAGTAACGCTGACGGGATGGATCACCTTGATAAAGTGATGCAAGAAGATTTTAATGGCTTTTGCTTTACGAACCTGGTTGATTTTGACGCAAAGTATGGTCATCGGAGAAATCCAGAGGGCTTCGGGAAAGAATTAATGGCATTTGATCAGCGCTTAGGACGGGTTCTTGATGAAATGCGTCCGAATGACTTACTCATGATCACTGCTGACCACGGGAATGACCCATGCTTCCGGGGGACTGATCATACGCGAGAAAACGTTCCATTACTTGTTTACTCACCAACCATGAATCAAAATAACCAATCACTAGGAGTTCGTAAAACGTTTGCTGATTTAGGCACCACGATCCTTGATAATTTCAATGTAGCAGCTAAAAAGGGCACGAGTTTTTATGATGAAATTCGTAACGACTAAAAGGCGGATTTTGCGAAAAATTGGAAAAATGTAACCACTTAATTAACGAACTTTATTTTTAAAAAGCGGCTATTTTTGAAATAACATTCGGTAATAGTCCGTAAATGTCGAACATTCTTCGGGAACTTTTGAATTAATTTACTTATTTTGTTGATTTTTAGAAAAATTACTAGTAAAGTATACCTAATCAAAATTCAAAAAGGAGTGTCTAGTCACATGTCAAATTGGGATACTAAGTTTGTCAAGAAGGGTTTAACGTTCGATGATGTCCTTCTGATTCCTGCAGAAAGTCACGTTTTACCAAATGAGGTCGACCTTAGTACAAAGTTAGCAGATAACATTAAGTTAAACATTCCGATCATTAGTGCCGGAATGGACACCGTTACTGAAGGAGCAATGGCGATTGCTATGGCATTACAAGGTGGACTTGGGGTTGTTCACAAGAATATGTCCATCCAAGCTCAAGCTGGCGAAGTTGCCAACGTTAAGAGCGTTGTTGTTCCCGCAAGCGCAACTAAGGCCGCAGTTGATGATCAAAACCGGTTACTTTGTGCCGCTGCGGTTGGTGTGACTAGTGATACGTTTGAACGTGCTCAAGCATTGTTAGATGCTGGTGCTGATGCAATTGTTATTGATACCGCTCATGGTCACTCTGCTGGTGTATTACGGAAGATTAAGGAAATCCGTGATCACTTCCCAGATGTTACTTTAATTGCTGGTAACGTTGCTACTGCTTCAGCTACTAAGGCACTTTATGATGCCGGAGTTGACGTTGTTAAGGTTGGTATCGGACCTGGTTCAATTTGTACTACACGGGTTGTTGCCGGTGTCGGTGTTCCACAAATTACTGCAATTTACGATGCTGCTCAAGTTGCTCGTGAATACGGTAAGCCAATCATTGCCGATGGTGGTATTAAGTACTCAGGTGATGTTGTTAAGGCATTGGCTGCCGGTGGTAACGCCGTAATGCTTGGTGGAATGTTATCTGGTACTACTGAAGCACCTGGTGACATTTTTGAAGACGGTGGCAAGAAGTACAAAGCTTACCGTGGAATGGGTTCTGTTGGTGCAATGGCTCAAGCTCATGGTTCATCAGACCGTTACTTCCAAGGTGGAGTTAACGAAGCCAACAAGTTAGTTCCAGAAGGGATTGAAGCACGTGTACCTTACAAGGGTGACGTTGCTGATGTTCTCTTCCAAATTGATGGTGGTCTTCGTTCAGGAATGGGTTATGTTGGTGCTCCTGACATTCCAACTATGATTGAAAATGCCCAATTTGTTCAAATTACCAACGCTGGTCTTCGAGAATCTCACCCTCACGATGTTCAAATTACTAAGGCTGCTCCAAACTATAAATAATGTAAACAGTCTTTAATATAAAAAATGTCCAAAGCATTCGGAAAATCCGAAGCTTTGGACATTTTTTTGCTTTAGTTACCGTTTAATGAAAAGGTGAGTCTTGGAAGCCTTGACCAGCATCAGTAATCCCGGAGAATACTGCTAGGCAGATAAGGATAATTCCTGCAATAAGCAGGAGAACAAAACCAACCTTTTGGTAACCCTTCAATACATGCCAAATATTTTTTGGCGTAATGAATAATAGAATGAAACCAATAATAGCAATAATATCAAGCAGTGTCTTCATTCGAAAATCCTCCCTGCACTACTAGATATACATATTATCCGATCTAATGAAATCGATTTCAAGACCGAATTTACAAGAACGATGTGATTCATTTACCGGAACGTGTTAGAATCAATTTATGATTTATAAATAATAGGGAGAGTAATATGGATAATCAATCGGATAACGGATTCCCGTTGACTCGGGCTGAGTACCAACGGCAAATTCGTGGCGGTAATAACCAGAATAACAATGGACCGCGTCGTCACCGAGGTCGTAAAATTTTTGGAATTGTTATTTTAATTCTATTAATTATTGCGGCAATTTTTGGTGGCTTAGCTTGGCACAATGCCAAAAAGACAAGTGATCAGATGTTTACATCATCTGGCGCTAATAAGCAACGGGATGCTCAAAAGGTTCTTGCCCAAAAACGGCCAGTTTCAATTCTTTTATTAGGGACAGACACTGGTGATTTAGGACGGACTTACAAGGGGCGGACAGATACAATCATGGTAATGACTGTTAACCCGCAGACTAAAAAGACAACCTTAATGAGTATTCCACGGGACATGAAAGTTAACTTACCGGACTATCCTGATGAATCGCCTGCCAAAATCAACGCTGCTTACGCGTATGGTGGGACTAAGGAAACAATTAACACTGTTCAAAAGTACTTCAATATTCCAATCGACTTCTATGCCCTAGTCAATATGGCGGGGATGAAGGAAGCGATCAATCAAGTTGGTGGAGTTACTGTTACCTCACCACTTACCTTTACTTATGAAGGGTACTCATTTACAAAGGGCGTTCCTGAACACATGAATGGTGCTAAGGCCTTGAAGTTCTGCCGGATGCGGTATGACGATCCGCAAGGTGACTATGGTCGTCAACAGCGGCAAAAGATGGTAATCATGGCACTGTTAAAGAAATCAGCATCATACAAGACTGTTCTTAATCAGAAATTCCTTAAGACAATTTCGAAGAACGCTCATACTGATTTGACCTTTAATAACATGATGCGTCTAGCTAAGTCTTACCGGAGTGCAACTAAAAATATCCAACAAGGCCACGTTCAAGGGACTGATGATGATTCCGATGGTCAATCATTCCAGGATGTTTCTTATAATGAACGGCAACGGGTATCTAATCTTTTGCGGAAGAGTCTTGGTTTGAATGCAGTTGATATCGATTCTGGCAGTGACGAATAACTTGTCGTGGATTTAAAATCAAAAGCTTAGCGATGCTTGAAGGCAGTGGCTAAGCTTTTTCTTTTTAAAGGATGCGCACCACAAATTGTCATCGCTATTGATTAAATATTCACTTACCTTAAAATTCCCTAAACTAGTTAGTAGAAATGAATACTTATCGTTGAAAATTGCTTATAATGGTTAGTTAGTAGGTAAAATCGAGCTAAAACATAAGAGCTGAAAACAAGAGGTGGATAAGGATGAAGATTTTAGTTGTAGATGATGATAAGGAAATCGTTCAATTACTTGAAATTTATATTCGAAATGAAGGTTACGAGCCAGTTACAGCTTATGATGGTAAGGAAGCGATAACTAAACTAAACACTAATCCTGATATTGCATTGATCATCCTAGACTTGATGATGCCTGAAATGGATGGGATGCAAGTAATCAAACAGGTACGGAAGGATTCAGATATTCCAATTCTTGTTCTTTCTGCAAAGACTGCTGATATGGATAAAATTCAAGGACTAATTAGTGGTGCAGATGACTATGTTACTAAGCCATTTAACCCGCTTGAAGTTATGGCACGGGTAAAGTCACTCTTACGGCGGAGTCAGGGTGAAGTTACTAATGATACTCCTGACATCCTGAATGTTGGTCCACTAACAATCAATAAGGATTCTCATGAAGTTAAAACGATCAAGGGAGACACAATTCAGCTGACTGCACTGGAATTCGGTATCTTGTATCTCCTTGCTAGCCACCCTAACCGTGTGTTCTCTGCTGATGATATCTTTGAACGTGTATGGCAACAAGAAAGTGTTGTTTCAGCTAAAACCGTTATGGTTCACGTTAGCCACTTGCGGGATAAGATTGAAGAAGCAACCAATGGTGAAAAGGTTATCCAAACCGTTTGGGGCGTTGGTTACAAGGTTGAAGATCACTAGAATTAGCGAGGGTATGGAGGAGACACTTTGAAGCTAACTGGACGTGAAAAAAGTTCATTAATCCTGGAAGGGGTCATTACGGTAATCTTATTGATCCTGCTAAATCTGGCGATTATCACGATTGCTCAAGATATTATCCAGAGCAATCCAGGAATCAATAATGGGATCTTTATGATCAAACAATCAATGCGGATTGGCCCAATGCAGACACAGATCTGGAGCTACCAACGGATCTTGATCATTGTGTTAGTGATAATTGATATTTGGGTTGTTTGGTGGCGTCTGCGTCGGCGGTATCATCTTTATCAAATGAATCATATTATCCGTGAACTACATTATATTGCTCAGGGACACCTCGATCACCGTATTCCTTTCCGGTTAAAGGGAAGTGAACAACATGTGATTACAAGTGTTAATGCCCTCGTTGATAGTGCTGTTCAATCAATGGATGATGAACGAAAGATTGAAAAATCTAAGGATGAACTGATCACAAACGTTAGTCATGATCTCCGGACACCGTTAACTAGTATTATTGGTTATTTAGGTTTGATTGAAGATAAGCAGTATCGTAGTGAGGAAGATATTCTTAAATACACCCATATTGCTTATGAGAAGGCTAAACAAATGAAGAACCTGGTTGAAGATCTTTTCGAGTATACCAAGGTTCAACAACATGGTAGTCCTGTCGATATTATGAAGATTGATCTCTACCAGCTACTAGAACAATTAACGGCTAGTTTTGAATTAGACGCACAGCATAAGGGGATTGAGATTACTTCCTCTGTTGAGCCTAATCCGTTGATGATTGAAGCAGATCCCGAGAAGCTGGGACGGGTATTTAGTAATTTGGTTGCGAATGCTTTGAAGTACGGCAACGGAGCCAGTTATATCAAGATTACTGCCCGCCAAGAACGAGACAAAGTAGTCGTTAAGGTTAGCAATGATGGGACGCCAATTCCTGAAAAGTCGATTGATCACTTGTTTGAACGCTTTTATCGAGCAGAGGGTTCGCGTTCCCGTGCAACTGGTGGGACCGGTCTAGGATTGGCGATTGTAAAAAGTATCGTTGATCTCCACCATGGGGATGTCAAAGCAACCTCCAATGATGACGAAACCAGCTTTATCGTAACCTTGCCACTGAAACAAGAGCAAAAAGAAAATAAGAAATGATAGCGGAAACATTAGGACTTAAAAAATTAAATCCTAATGTTTTTATATTCAGCTGATTTTGAATGTGTTAAACTGAAGATTGGTTATACTGACTTTATATAAGAGTCAATAACACATTTTATTGGAGGAAATTCTGTGGCTAAAGCGCAACAAATTAATCCCGAAAAAGCACGCTGGCTAGAAGTTTTAGGCATTGCAATGCCACTCTGTTTAAGTTACATCCCTATTGGTGTGGCTTGTGGTATCTTGTTACATGCTGCGGGTTTTAACTTTATTATGACGTTGATCGTCTCAATCGTTGTTTTTTCCGGTGGTGCCCAATTTATTTTGGCTTCACTACTGACAATCCATGCGCCATTAAGTTCGATCTTCGTAACCCTTTTCTTTCTTGAATTGCGGTATGCTTTGCTCGGCTCAAGTCTTTCAAAATATATCAAATCCGAATCGCAGCACTTCATTTGGTTGTTTGCTGTGTCAATGAACGACGAAAACTATGCCGTTAACTATTTAAAGTTTGCAACTGATAAGAAATGGAAACCTAAGGATGCATTATTAGTTGAACACTATTCATTGCTTTCCTGGTCAGTTTCAAACATGGTGGGTGGATTAATTGGTAGTACGATTTCAATTAACCTTGAGGTGGTTGATTTCGCACTAACTGCACTCTTCATTTACATGATAGTAATGCAAATGCAGAGTCACCTGAACCTTATCATTTGTTTACTCTCAGCAGTTCTTGCTGTGTTCTTCATGGTAATTACTCATAGTATTATTGGTGTCGTAATTGCCACTTTAATTGCGTCATTTGTTGGTTTCTTGATCGAAAACACAGTTCGGAAACACTCAAAGAAGCCAGACAGTAATTGGTTCCTCTCCAAACTCTTCCGTCCACGAGCTACGCGGATCACGATTGAAGATCAAAAAGCTGAGGAACGGGTTCTTGAAGAAGAACACGAAGAACAAGCAGAAGAAAACGCAAAGGAACAGCCAACTGATTCACAGTCATCTGAATCAAAGCAGCATGATTAATTGGAGACTAACAATATGGATTTTTTAGTATCACGAATCGGTAGTAATCAAATTCTTTACCATATCGTCGTTATTATCTTTGCGGCATTTGCGGCATTTATTCCGCGATACTTTCCAATTCACTTCTTCTCTTCACGGAAGATTCCTGAATGGTTCAACGAGTGGATGAAATACGTGCCAATTAGTTTGTTTACTGCTTTAGTAATTAAGAATATCTTCATTACTACTAAGGGCTATCATTTCATTCCCTTTGGACATCCAGATCAGATGGTCGCAGCGGTCATTGTAATGGTTGTTGCTTACTTTACTCGGTCAATGTCAATCTCAGTTATTGCTGGTCTAGTTAGTGTCTGGCTGTTGAGTATGGTTATTTAATTATGAAAAATTAAGGCCGTAAGATGAGTTCTCTATTACGGTATCAAATAAAAATGACTCTAGCGAATTTAATTGCTAGAGTCATTTTTATTATTTGTGGAATGAAATTCAATTATTATTTTGGAGTACTTCGATTGCTTTATTATGTGTGTATTTGAATGGCATTACGATGATGTAATCTAAACAGTTGACTTATTTATCTACTGCGTTAGTTAGCAGCAATTTGTAATTGGTGGTTGTTGCTCCACTTCATTGGGTCTTCACGCCATTGTTGAAGAGACTTTAAGTGGTCGGCGCTGATAAGGCCGTTTTCCTTAGCAGTATTGATTAATGTAGTGTAGTTGGTTACTGAGAAGTATTGAAGGTTGTTAGCCATGAAGTTTTGTTCAGCGGCTTGGAGTTGGTAGGTGAAGATTGAAACAACACCGATAACTTCAGCACCTTCGTTTTCAATCGCGTGAACGGCATTCAAAACGCTGCCACCAGTTGAAATCAAGTCATCAACAACAACTACTTTTTCGCCTTCGTGAAGAACACCTTCAACTTGCTTGCCTTCACCGTGATCCTTTGGCTTAGTCCGAACGTAAACCATTGGCAGACCCATTTCAGCAGCAACACCAGTAGCGTGAGGAATTCCGGCAGTAGCAGTTCCGGCGATTGCATCAACATCGCCAAAGTGAAGCTTGATTTGTTCTTCCATGCCGTTAACGATGGCTTGACGAACATCAGGGTATGAAATAGTCAAACGGTTGTCGGTGTAGATTGGTGCCTTCATACCGCTTGCCCAAGTGAATGGCTTGTCTGGACTTAAGGTAACTGCATTGATGTCTAAAAGAGCCTTTGCGACGCGTTGTGAGTATGTCATAAATATTTCCTCCTAGGTGAATTAAAAGCAACTTAATCAAAAAATACCTAGTTGAAATAATTGACGCTGTTTCTTACTGCCTGTCCATTACCTAAAAGAAAAACCTTTCTAGTAATGGACTAGAAAGGTAGATCGACACTTATCACGTTCAATTAAATCCTTCCTAGCCTCTCTGGACTAAGTTAAAGGTATTTCATTGCTGACTATAATAGTCGGCTTAATAAGAGATGTCAAGATTAATTTTTAACTTTCTGAATTTTCCTGACGCTTTGATTTGATTGGCTGGTGATTTTTCTTGATTGACTTTACACCAAGGACATCTAATAAGAAGGTGAAAATTGGGACCCCAACGATTAATCCCCAGGTACCAAAGAAATGTTCACTGACTAAGAGGACGATGAAAGTATAGAAGATCGGCAACTCAGTTCTGCTTGACATGAACTTAGGATTTAAGACATAAGCTTCGAGAGCATGAATAACGCAGATCATAATCAGAATGTAGATTACGTCGCGGATCCCACCGACGGAGTAAGCAACCATTGATAGTGGAATCAATGAAATGATAACCCCGGCAACTGGTACTAAACTGAAAATAAAGACCATCAAACCTAATGCAAAAATTTGTGGCATGTGCATAAAGATTAGGCAGATTGTTGTGATCACGGTATTGCAAATGGCGATGAAGAATTGTGCTTCCAGGACAACCCCGAAAGTATTAACGAATTTCTTGCCAAAGTAGTCAATATCGCTAAAGAACCAGCCAAAGTCGCTATCGAGGAACGACCGCGTAAATTCATTCATTTGTTTTAGTTCGAGAGTATAGAAGAAACTTAGAATGAATGACATCAAGAAGGTTACCGTCATCGTTCCAATACTGGTTAACGTACTGACAGCGATGGTAACCCCGTGCCGAACCTGCGACATAATGGTTGACATGCTGATGTAGTGGTTAACGTAGCGCATGATCACAGTTGCTTCGTGTGAACTATAGAACTTCACCACAGAATTGACCATTTTAATGATTTGATTAACGAGAACCGGCAAATAACGGGTGACGCCTAAATAAATTGCGACAATCAGAACGATATAAGTCACAATCACAGTTAGCGTTGTGGATATTCGTGGCAGGTGACGCTGAACCCACCGTACCCAACTGACGACGATAAAAGTGAGAATAAACGTAAAAAGAATTAGGTTCATCATTGAACGGAAAAGCCATAATACAAAGATAATTAGGGCTAAAACGACAAAGCGTCGTAACCTGACGTTCGCAATGAAACGGTGCCATGCATCGGTCATTATTATTCCTCCTCTAATTTGAGAATAAATTACCCCCTCATCTTAGCAAATAATTAAGGGCCTGAACAATAATATCTCCGTATTCAACAGGTAGTGTTATAATAATCTCATACTTTTTTGAAAGAGGGATTCGTAGAAATGTTAGAAAAGACGTTCTATAAGTCACTGTTAAGCCACTCATTCAATATTCCGGTTAAGGTTGTTTACTGGGATGGCAAGAGTGCGGTTTACGGTGACGGTGAACCAGAAGTAACAATCACCTTTAAGGAAAAGATTCCTATTCGTGATGTTACTAAGAACGCCTCCATTGCCCTTGGGGAAGCATACATGGACGGCAAAATTGAAATTGACGGCAGTATTCAAAAGCTAATTACCGCTGCTTATGAAAGTGCCGGTAGCTTTATGCGCAATTCTAAGTTCCGGAAGTTTCTACCAAAGCAAGGGCACTCTGAAAAGGAAAGTGAAAGCGACGTTCAAAGCCACTATGATGTTGGTAACGACTTCTACAAGTTATGGCTTGATGATACTTTGACTTACTCCTGTGCATACTTCGATCATGGTAACCGTGACGATTTGACTAAGGCACAAATTGACAAAGTTCACCACATTTTAAAGAAGCTTGATCCAAAGCCAGGCAAGACTTTGCTTGATATCGGTTGTGGTTGGGGTACTTTGATGCTTACCGCTGCTAAGGAATATGGCCTACGCGTTACCGGGGTTACCTTGAGTGAAGAACAATTTAACCTTGTTCAAAAACGGATTAAGGATGAAGGCCTTGAAGACGTTGCTGAAGTATTATTAGTTGATTACCGTGAACTTGGTGACCGGAAGTGGGACTACATTACT
The DNA here is from genome assembly GCA_018883805.1 of Candidatus Limosilactobacillus merdavium. GTDB lineage: Bacteria > Bacillota > Bacilli > Lactobacillales > Lactobacillaceae > Limosilactobacillus > Limosilactobacillus merdavium. The sequence goes on from JAHLFK010000023.1 coordinate 52,220, forward strand.
TCTGTAGGGATGTTCGAACACGTTGGTAAGGAAAACCTTGGTTTATACTTCAAGGATATTTACAAGTACCTTACCAGTGATGGTGTAGCCTTAATCCACGGGATCACCCGTCAACAAGGCAGTGCATACAATGGTTGGATCAACAAGTACATTTTCCCAGGTGGTTACGTTCCTGGCCTTAGTGAAATGGTTGATCACATTGTTGAAAACAACATGCAAATCGCTGATGTTGAAATGCTCCGTCGTCACTACCAACGGACTCTTGAAATCTGGGATATGAACTTTAATGCTCACCGTTCCCAAATTGAAGATATGATGGGCGATCGCTTCACCCGGATGTGGGATCTCTACCTTCAAGCCTGTGCTGCTTCATTTGAATCAGGTAACATTGATGTTATCCAATACCTTATTACTAAGGGTGCTTCAGGTAAGGATCTCCCAATGACACGGGATTACGTATACGAAAAATAAAGCTTCAACTGAACTACATAAAGCCAGCAACCAGTTCAATAACTCGTTGCTGGCTTTATTTTGTCCTTAGAACATACGAACAATTTAAAACTATATATAAATTAAGTTCGTAAAATGCTTGTATTTTAAAAAATCATTTGGTATCCTTAAAGCAGTTTTTAAGGAGGTCCAATTATGAGTGCAATCAGTATTGTAATGGGTAGTAAATCAGATTGGCCAACAGTTAAGGAAGGCTGTAAGATTCTTGATCAATTTGGCGTTGACTATGATAAGAACGTTATTTCCGCTCACCGGATGCCAAATGAAATGTTCGCGTTTGCGCAAAACGCAGTCAAGAATGGGACAAAAGTGATCATCGCTTGTGCTGGTGGTGCTGCACACTTACCAGGAATGGTGGCAGCTAATACTCCTTTGCCGGTAATCGGTATTCCGGGTCAAACAAAGGCCTTAGGAGGGATGGATTCCCTTTTGTCAATCGTACAAATGCCAGCAGGAATTCCAGTTGCTACTCAAGCAATTGGGGTTGCTGGAGCAAAGAATGCAGCATTGCTTGCTTTGCAGATTTTAGGGATTAACGATCCTAAGATCCAACAACAAATTGTTGATTACCGGAAGCAAATGCATGATCAATCCGTAGAAAGCGGTGCTCACCTTGACTAAGATGATTCAACAAGGACAAACAATTGGAATTATCGGTGGTGGCCAACTTGGTCAAATGATGGCATTGGATGCTAAGTATACGGGGATGAAGGTGATTGTCCTTGACCCTACCCCTGCATGTCCAGCTGGTCAGGTTGCTGATGATCAGATTGTTGCTGAGTATTCTGATGTAAAAGCAATTGAAGAGCTTGCCCGTCGTTCTGATGTTTTGACCTACGAATTTGAGAACGTTGATTTGAATGCTTTACGGGATGTTGCTGATAAGGTATACATTCCTCAAGGGACAAACTTGCTTTACACTACCAAGAACCGGATTCGGGAAAAGACCTTTTTGCGGGATGCTGGCTTGAAGACGGCTCCATTCATGGCAGTTAAGAACAAGGAAGATTTGAAGAATGCTGTCGCTAAGATTGGTTATCCATCAGTTTTGAAGACTTCTGAAGGTGGTTATGATGGTCACGGTCAAGAAGTTCTCCATAGTGACGCTGATCTTGCGAAGTGCGATGGGATCCTTTCTACCAAGGATGCGATCCTTGAAGGCTGGGTACCATTTAAGCTTGAATGTTCAGTAATGGTAGGACGGAATGAAAATGGTGAAGTAACAGTCTTCCCAGTTTCTGAAAATATCCACCATAACGAAATCCTGCACATTAGTATCGTCCCTGCTCGGATTTCTCCTGAATTGCAAGAAAAAGCCAAGAAAATGGCAGTGAAGATTGCTCATGCGATTGACTTGCGCGGTATCCTTGGTGTTGAAATGTTTGTGGGTAATGATGGTGAAATCTATATTAACGAATTAGCACCACGACCACATAATTCTGGTCACTACTCAATTGAAGCCTGCAACTTCTCCCAATTTGCGATTCATAATCGGGCAATCTGCAACTGGCCATTACCAAAGATTAAGTTATTGCACAATGTAATTATGGTAAATGTCCTTGGCCAACACGTTGCGGGAGTCCGGGATGAGATTGCAAAGAAGCCAAATTGGCATTTCCACGATTATGGCAAGGCTGAAATTCGCCATAACCGGAAGATGGGCCACGTTACAATTTTGACTGATGATTTCGCAAAGACGTTGAAAGAGATTGATGATACTCATATTTGGGATAAATAATATCCAGAACATGGTATATTGTTATTGTGAGAAATAATTAGAGAGGATTTTTTAGCTAATGATTGATCGTTATACTAGTCCAGAAATGGCAAAGATTTGGAGTTTGGAAACTCAATACCAATGTTGGTTAGAGGTTGAAATTGCTGCTGACGAAGCTTGGAGTAAGCTTGGTCACATTCCTGCAGAGGACGTTGAAAAGATTCGGAAGAATGCTAAGTTCTCTGTTGAAGGAATTGCAGAAATCGAAGCAGTAACTCACCATGATGTTATTGCATTTACCCGTGATGTTTCTAAGTCTTTGGGTCCTGAACGGAAGTGGGTTCACTACGGGATGACCAGTACTGACGTTGTTGATACTGCCCAAGGATTACGTCTGAAGAAGGCTAACGACATTATTCGGAAGGACATTGATGACTTCATGGCCATTCTGAAGAAGTTGGCTGAAAAGTACAAGTACACTGTCTGCATGGGACGGACTCACGGTATTCACGCCGAACCAACTACTTTTGGTTTAAAGGCTGCCCGCTGGTACTCAGAAATGAAGCGGAATAAGGAACGTTTCGAACATGCTGCTCGTGGCGTTGAAGCAGGTAAGATTTCAGGGGCTGTTGGTACTTTTGCTGAAGTCGATCCATTCGTTGAAAAGTATGTTTGTGAACGCCTTGGATTACGGGCACAAGAAATTTCTACCCAAGTTTTGCCTCGTGATCTTCATGCTGAATACATTTCTGCCATTGCCTTAATGGGAACTAGTTTGGAAAACATGGCAACTGAAATTCGGTCATTACAACGGACTGAAATTCATGAAGTCGAAGAACACTTTGCTAAGGGCCAAAAAGGTTCATCCGCAATGCCACACAAGCGTAACCCAATTGGTTCTGAAAACATTACTGGTTGTGCACGTGTCCTTCGTGGAAATGTCGTTACAGCAATGGAAGATGTTACCCTTTGGCATGAACGGGACATCTCTCATTCCAGTGCTGAACGGATGATTTTGCCAGACTCAACTTCATTGATCGACTACATGCTTCGTCGCTTTGGTCGGATTCTTGATAACCTGGATGTATTTCCAGAAACTATGAAGAAGAACATGAACAAGACTCTTGGCTTAATCTACAGTGGTCGGGTTCTTTTGAAGCTGGTTAACAGTGGTATGACTCGTGAAGCTGCTTATGATTTGATTCAACCATACACAGCTAAGTGCTGGGCAGAACAAATCCCATTCCGTCCATTGCTTGAAGCCGATCCAACGATCCAAAAGCAACTTTCTAAGAAAGACCTTGACGATGCCTTCGATTACCATTGGCACCTTCGTCACGTTGATGACATCTTCAAGCGTGTCGGCTTAGATTAGTTAAAAGTTAAAAATATTGCCTCTAGCATCGCAAATTCTGCGAGCTAGAGGCTTTTTGTTATTCATTAATTTTTTCGGACTTAAATATAGTAGAATAAGCTAAAAGACATGGTAGCAAAGGGGTTAATAAAATGGATGTAACAATTAAACGAGACGGCTTTACTTTGCGGGGAGTTCTGGAAGGAACCGATCAACTACAAAATGATCGTGTAGCAATTTTGATGCATGGCTTTCAGGGCGATCGGGGTTATCACTCAGGAAAACTTCTTTATGATTTGTCCCATAAGCTGAACGAAGCTGGAATTCCAACTTTACGGTTCGACTTTGCCGGATGTGGACAAAGTGACGGAGCGTTTACTGATATGACTGTCTTGAGTGAACTCCTTGATGGAATGAAAATAATTGATTATGCTCGGACTACTATCAAGGCTAGTCAAATATACTTGGTTGGTCATTCCCAGGGTGGTGTAGTCGCATCAATGTTAGCGGCATATTATCGGGATGTTATTACAAAGCTAGTGTTAATGGCGCCTGCTGCAACATTAAAGGACGATGCACTACAAGGGGTTTGTCAGGGCAGCCAGTATGATCCTAACCATATTCCATTAACAGTTGATGTCCATGGGGTTGCAGTTAGTGGCGAGTATTTCCGAACAGCTCAGTTACTTCCAATTTATGAAACAGCCCAACATTTCATGGGACCAGCATTGCTAATTCATGGATTGGATGACCAGATTATTTCACCAGAGGCTTCTCGTAAATATAATGTGATTTTACCTACCAGTGAATTGCACCTGATTGAAGGCGAAGGTCACCTGCTGAATGGTGAACATGAACAAGAAATTTTGCAATTGGTTGTGGATTTTTTACAAAAATAAGCGAAAGACTTTTCAATTATAACCAAATCATCAAATTTGTTAAAACTATTAACCTATATTGATTGATAATGACACCTTTTATGAAAATGTAAGAGGTGTTTTTAGTTAAAGATACCTTATTTTTACTATAAATTTACTTATTACTTTGTGAAAATGTAAAGATAATTCCTTTATTAACTTATTTCTTGATTAGCAAATAAACATGGAAAATACGCAATGGTTTAATATGATGAAAGTTGAGCATTTATTAGAAATTTAAGATTCATTACAAAAATATAGTAATATTTGTTAGCTTATCGAATGGTCAGTTAAAGGGAATAATTATTGCCTTTTATGAACAAATATTTAAATCTAGTTCAATATTCATTTCTATAGTAACCTATTCAATCGCAAAAGAAATTACTTGGGGAGTAATACTGTTGAATAAGTTATCTACAAAGAATCATTACAAGCTGTATAAGGCTGGTAAACAGTGGGTTACAGCTTTAGTTATTGCTACTACTCTTGGAGTAACTGCGGTAACTACAACTGCACATGCTGAAGATAATCCAGCTACCACAAACGAACAATCTGAATTGGTTAAGAGTGTAACTACTAAAACGGACGATGGATCAAAGCCAGATAGTTTGGCTGATCAAACAGAAAATTCCAAACAAGAAAAAGCTGTCGATCAATCATCGATGACAAAAAAGTCAGGACAAGATATTAAGAATGAGCAACAGCCTGCAAAGGTAACAACTACATTCGATAATGATCAGCAGCTTCATAAATTATTTACCAGTGATACTGATATTAATACTGTTAAGCAATTACTTGGGCCAGCAACTATTTTCCATATTTTTTCTGA
>JAHLFK010000024.1 GCA_018883805.1 Candidatus Limosilactobacillus merdavium
GCTCTAATTCAAATTAATTAAGCGAATTGACTTCGCAAATGTTTTGCTTCAAATCATAATGATTGAAGACCCTACACATTTGATTCGTCGAAACTTTGTTCAGTTTTCAAAGGTCTACTTTGTTTAACTAAGCAGCCAAACAACATTTATTATTTTATCACACACTCATTAGTGATGTCAACAACTAATTTCAATTCTTTAATCAAGAAACCAAAACAATTTGCTAACGCTAACAAGCAGCTTAAACAATATATCATGACGTCAAGTTGATGTCAACATATTATTTTGAAGAACTTATAATTGCGAATGAATTATAAGTCGTTGCCTCACAGACAACGATAACTAATATACCCTGTTCTTCTTCCCTAGTCAATAGGAAATTTAAAATTAAAAGGTATGTCTAAAATCATACAGACAATTAAAGACTTCAATTGCTGCTAAATCGAGCTCATCAAAGTGAAATCGCTCGCGAGGACGATAGCGTAAAAAGATAAATTCCCTTGTTGATCTAATATATGTAACCTCGCACAACGGTATACCAAATTGCTCAAATGTCCGCTTTTGTCGGTCGGCAGTTTGGTCAAGTGTCATCGCTTGAAGACGATTAATAATTTTTTCTAGACTTGAAGAAGCCACAGGTTCATCCCCCTTATTCTTATTAAATAATAACTGCATGGCAAAACTGATTTCAAGTTTACCATGCAGTTAATGTATTTTATTCGTGATGTTTAACTTTGTTTGGCTTAATAACTAGGGCAATAACCCCAGCGAACATTCCAAAGTAATATGTCAAGATCCGCCACAAGAGCATTGCTAAAACTAATTTAGTATTTGAATTAACAAAGCTAGCAAATAGGACAGAGAAACTATACTCTGCTCCCCCTGCTCCTCCTGGAATAGGGAAGAGAGAAATTACCATAAAGATCAACACATGAAGACTAACCACCATCATGAAGTTAATATGGTGAACACCAAGTGCTAATAAAATGAAGTACGGAATAATGTAGTAGAAAAAAAGTTGAGCAATCGTTACAACACAGACTTTCGCTAATTTTCTATATTCCGTTTTCATCTTTAGACTTTCCTGATAGAAAGAATCAATTTTTTCGTTTAGAGAAAACTTCATCTTTTCATATCGTTCAGCCTTCATAAAGATTGCTAATGGACGAATTAACAGGTTCGTTGCTTTTTTCGTAAAGTGATACCAGTACATTATTAAAAGAAGAGCTACAATAACCGCTAAGTGAATGGTAAAGCCGAAAATCACTAAAAGCGAAAGTGCATGGAGCTTTTCTTCAATATAATGAAATCCAATTAAAAGTGAGATCAAGAAGTTAACGACGATCATTGCCTGAAAGACAACGAACTTCATTAATAATACTGAGCTAGCGATCCCACCATCAACACCGGATTGTAGCATTGCTAATAATTGCGCAGGCTGTCCTCCAGTTGAAAATGGTGTAATCCCGTTAAAAAGTTGTTCAATCAAGGGTAATCGTAAAGAATCTTTCCAAGTAAAATCCGGATAACGATCCTTCATAAAGATTTTCACGACGACCCCTTCCAAGCCAAGGTATAGACAAATACAAATTACCGCAACTAGCATCCATCCCCAGCTAATCGTATTAAATTCCCGTATTAAAACATGGAGATTTATGTCCCGTAAAGCATATGCAAAAATTCCTATTCCAAATAGGAGCATTACGATCAAGACACCCCAGTTGCGTCGACTCATCTATTAGCCTCCTTTGCCTGTTGACGATAAAAATCATACCAGACTTTTGCGAGATGATCCTTAGAATACTTTTTTGAAGCAGCCACTGCTCGTTCACGCAAATAATTCAATCGTTCAGGATCATGCGTTAACTCCACTAATTTTGTCTGCATTTCCTCAACATCTTTAGCTGGTTCATAATCACCAGCAATGATCGAATGATATAGATCAAGATCACGAAGCATCACTGGTGTACCACAACTAAATGCTTCCAATACAGACATTGGAAATAGCTCGTTAAATGATGGTAATAGGAAAAGATCTGCTGCGTTATTCAATTCAGCAATTTCTTTTCGACTAACAATCCCTGTAAAGAGCAAATTTGCAGGTGGATTATCTACAACCTTCTTTAATTCACTGTATCCATCAGTAAGTCGACCAAAAGAAAATCCCCCAGCCCAAACGAACTGGATATCTGGATTTTGCTTGGCTAATTTTATAAAATCGGGGACTCCCTTTCGTTCCTGAATTTGACCACTACCAAGGACGACAAATTTATCTGCTGGTAAATGGTACTTCTTTCGGTATTTAGTTCGTGTAGCATTATCTACTCGGTAAAAGTGATCTGAGTCGACAAAATTAGGAATATATGTTACCCGTTCCCGAGGAATACCATAAGCAACTAACTTATCAATAAATGAAGGATTAACTACAACTAAGTGATCCATTCGCTTATAGAAAGCAATCACGTAACGGTAAAAGATTCCTCGGAATGGTTGCGGTATCTGCAAACTTCCTTCTAGGGTTTCGGGAAGGAAGTGAACATAGCCAATTTTACGTCCCCGTTTTTTTGAAAATGTAGAGAAATAAAAGGGCAGATCAATCGTGTGGTAGTGACTGATCTGACTTTTACGATATTGATTAATAGCAATGTCGAACTGATCGGCAAAACGTGTTTTTAAAAGATGAATCAACTCTAAGTAAGCACTGCCGACCCCTTGTCCAGCAACCTTATCGGCAGACGAAAACATGGTAATTTTTAACATTGCTTAACTCCTCGATCGATGAAAAAGATTCTTAATTGTCTTCTTCTTATTCTGGTCATTTTCCGCCAACGTTGCTTGGCAATCACGATAAAACTTTAGAATTCGCTGAGCAAATACTTCTGCCGAAATTTCATGTAATTTGGCATCACGCTTATCTTGTTCTTCACTTGTCCGCGGATTATTAAGGTAATGTAAAACCCCATTTACCAAGTCAATCCGTTTCTGAAAACTAATACCGATTGCCGGATCATCAATGAGTTCATCGGTATACTCACTCCGCATTACAACAATTGGCAAATCAGAAGCAAGTGCCTCGTCATAGGTCAAGCCTTGAGATTCAGAATCAGAAGCAGATACAAATACATCCGCCATTTGATAGTAATGGTGAACATCATCGTTATCAATCTGACCAGCAAATTGAATATGATCAGTTAAATGAAGATTTCGTACTTGCCGTTCTAGTGTCTCACGAGCAGGACCATCCCCAACAATCAGTAACTGAGTATCCGGCTTTTTAGCCAAAATATCTGGCATTGCTTCAATTACCGTATGGATATTCTTCTCAAATGCTAGACGACTTAATGATAGCAGTAACGGTGTATCGGGTTGGTACCCCCAACGTTCCCGTAAAGCATTTCGTTGTTCTTCACTATCTCGTTGACCATAAACACGGAGATTAATCCCTGTTGGAATAACCCGAATAGGCGCATCAACTTTATAATCACGCATTGTTTCCAAAACACGTTCACTAGGAGCAACAACTCCTGAAATATTGTGAAGATACATGTGTGCTAGCTTAGCAACATCCTTAGGTTTCAATATATGCCCGTTAGCAATGTAATGAAGGTAATCTTGGTACATCGTGTGGTATGTATGCAGACATGGAATATGCAAGTGGTGGGCAACGACCTTCCCCATTACCCCCAAAGAAAATTCAGTCTGATTGTGAACCACATCAAGATGAAGCTTTTCAGCAATCTTAATTGCCCGAAAGGCTCCCCGAACCGCAATCCGTCGATCAGTAAATGAAACAAACGGAATACTTGGAAAACGATAAATCCCGTTTTCAACGTCATCATGTTTAGCTTCAGGATCTGTCGTTGTAAATATATAAACGTGGTGTCCCTGAGCAATTAACTCATCCCGAAGCGTCTTAATCGACGTTGCGACCCCACTTACCTGGGGAAAATATGTATCTGTAAAAAGACCGATATTCAAGCCAATTGCTCCTTTACTTTTTTCTTAACGCAAAAATTCAAACTTATGCTCATTATACAAAAGCACTCATTATTCCGCAAAACGTATCCAAACAATTGTAGGCTGATCTCTACCAATCGACAAGTAATTTAATGAAAAATAAAGATCCCTTAATAATTTATTCGGTAGCTTGAGGGACTGCCTGGCGAATATATCCTTCAACTTCATCTGCAGTTGCAGCATTTAATGCCTTGTGAATTAACGGTTGGAGTTTTCGCGTATTCAGTTGGTTAATTAATGAACGAATATGTAAAATGCTACTGCTATTCATCGAAAATTCATCAAGCCCCATCCCCATCAACAAAGGCGTTGCCAAGGGATTACTTGCCATTTCGCCACACATACTTACCCATTTACCTTCAGCATGAGCTGCATCTATTACTTTCTTAACTAAGCGCAAAACAGCTGGATGGAGTTCCTGGTATAAGTATGCAACCCGGGAATTTCCCCGATCGGCTGCAAACAAATATTGAATTAAGTCATTGCTACCAATACTAAAGAAGTCAACTTCCTTAGCAAAGACATCCGCCATAACAGCACTAGAAGGGATTTCTAACATCATCCCCACTTCAATATTCTTCGCTACCGTAACGCCATCATTTTCTAACTTTTGCTTTTCTTCATCTAAGATCTTTCGTGCCTTGCGGAATTCTTCAACTGTCGCAATCATTGGGAACATAATCGCCAATTGGCCATACGCTGATGCACGAAGAAGTGCGCGTAATTGTGGACGTAACACTTCTGGTTGAGCGAGGCCAATTCGAATCGCCCGAAAACCAAGATACGGGTTCTCTTCTTGTGGAAGCTTTAGCATTCCTAATTTCTTATCGCCACCAATATCAAGTGTCCGAACGACAACCTGTTGTCCAGGCATCTCTGTAAGAAATTTCTTATAAGCTTTAACTTGCTCATCTTCACTTGGCAATTGATCATTACTGGCGTAAAGAAATTCACTCCGTACTAGTCCGATTCCTTCAGCTCCATTTTGTCGAGCATCAATTATATCGGGAAGTGTCCCTACATTGGCAACAACTTTGAAGTGTCGTCCATCCTTACTAACAGTTTGTTCATTTTTAAAGGTTCCCAACTCCTGTTGTTCCCGATCGAATTGGGCAGCCAATCGTTGATACTTATCAATTTCTTTTTCAGTTGGACGAACGATTACCTTACCATGGATGCCATCGACGATAATTAAATCGCCGTTATTAATCACAGTAGTTGCTTCGTGAGTTCCTACCACTACAGGCAGAGAAAGTGTTTTACTCATAATCGTAAAATGAGAAGTTCGTCCACCATTATCAGTGACAAGTCCCGCAACAAACCGTCGATCGAACTGCGCGGTATCAGTTGGCGTAATATTTTTGGCAACAAAGATTGCACGGTGATCAAGGAGTGTTGGATCAGGAAGATCAACGCCCATCAAATGACTGATAATCCGTTTAGTAACATCTTTAATCGCAGTTGCACGCGATGAAAGGTAGTCATTATCATTCATTTTTTCCAGAACTTTAAGGGTTTCATCAGCTGTCTCTTGAACTGCCCATTCAGCTGTGTAGTGATCCCGTTTAACCTTATTTAATATTTCAGTACGAAGGGACCGATTATCTAGAATATTCAGCTGCTCATCGACAACTGCGGCCGCCCGCTTTCCCAATGATTCATGAGCGTGATGACGAATTGTCTGCACTTCATTTAGCGTTAAAGCAAAAGAATCATGAAGCCGATCGACCTCATGATTCTCATTAGCTGAATATTGTTGGTTAACAGATAAATCCGGCCCCACTAATAGGTAAGCAGGAGCAATCGCAATACCATTGCTCGCTGCTAAACCATTTAAGAGAGCGGACATTAGTCTGTTAAGCCTTCCTTCTTCATTGTTTCAGCAACGGCATCCAAAGCTTCCTTTTCGTCGTCACCCTTAGCAGTAATGGTAACTGAAGCGTTTTGACCAACACCGAGTGACATAACACCCATGATGGACTTCAAGTTAACACTCTTGCCTTCGTATGAAAGGGTAACATCTGAGTTGTACTTAGAAGCTGCTTGAACCAGGATAGTTGCTGGACGAGCGTGAATACCTGTTTCAGAAGTAATTGTAAAATCACGTTTTTCCATAATTAATCATTCTCCTTCGAGCATATTAGCAAATTGTCAGTGACCTGAGCCCTGATAATTTCATTGTTTTTATTTTAGCAATTGTAACCATCAATTACAAGTTCTCTCAATGATTGATTAACGCTTTTTTAATCGATATGTAAGCGTTCCCCCACGATGAGCTTGTGCTTCGATTTGTGTCCGGTATTGATAGCCATGAAAAATTGGCTGGAACGCTTGAAATTCTTCCGGTTTAATCTCAAACTGATCAATTTTGCCTGAGTGCAAATCCTCAAGCACTTGTTCATAATTTTTTTCCGTCATTTAACCACCTCATTAAATGATAAGACTTTTCCACCGCCTTTATTTTAGCATTCATCTACTAAGAGTGCTAAAATTTAATCAGCAAGTTAGTAATTTTTTCTTTAAGCCGATACATATAACTTGCAGTCAAACAAAAAGTAAGTATAATTAAAATCAATGGTCAGGAAAGGTCAAAGAATTATTTAACCTTTCTTGATGACCGGATCCGTTAATATAAGGAGGTTTTATTTCGATGCTCTGTCAAAATTGTCATCAAAATCCTGCAACGATCCATTTACAAATGAATTTTAATGGCCAACGAGTACAACTCGATTTGTGTCAAAACTGCTATCAAAAATTACAAAACATGCAAACAAATATGATGAACGGAGGTAACGGAATGAATAACTTCGGTTTTGGAAGCCTCGAAGACTTCATGAACGCCATGAATAATATGCAAAGTCAACAAGCTGCCGGCAACGGTGCTGCCTTCAATGGTCAAAACCAACGTCAAGGCGGTAACGGTGGCCGTGGTAAGGGAATCCTTGGTCAATACGGTATCAACCTGACTGACCTTGCCCGTCAAGGAAAGATCGATCCTGTTATCGGTCGTGATAAGGAAATCAAGCGGGTTATTGAAATTCTTAACCGCCGGACAAAGAACAACCCAGTATTAATTGGTGAAGCCGGTGTTGGTAAGACTGCTGTTGTTGAAGGTTTAGCAACTGCCATTGTTTCTGGTGAAGTTCCAGAAAAGCTTGCTAATAAGGAAATTATCCGTCTTGATGTTGTTTCCCTTGTTCAAGGAACTGGAATTCGTGGTCAGTTTGAAAAGCGGATGCAACAATTAATGGAAGAAGTTCGGAAGAATAAGAACATCATCCTCTTCATTGACGAAATCCATGAAATTATGGGTGCCGGAAATGCTGAAGGTGGTATGGATGCTGGTAACGTTTTGAAGCCAGCACTTGCTCGTGGTGATTTCCAATTACTTGGTGCTACTACTCTTAATGAATACCGGAAGATTGAAAAAGACGCTGCTCTTGCACGGCGGTTCCAACCTGTTGAAGTTAACGAACCTTCAGTTGAAGAAACTATTCGGATTTTGAACGGGATTAAGGGACGTTATCAAGATTACCACCATGTTAAGTACACTGATGATGCAATTGTCGCAGCTGCAAAGTTGTCCGATCGTTACATTCAAGAACGGTTCCTCCCAGATAAGGCCATTGACTTAATGGATGAAGCTGGTTCACGGAAGAACTTAACATTAAAGAACGTTGATCCAAACGCCATCGAAAATGAAATTCACACTGCTGAAGCTCATAAGCAACAAGCAGCGGACAATCAAGATTACGAAAAGGCTGCTTTCTACCGGGATCAAGTAAGTAAGTTGGAAAAGGCTAAGAAGGAAGCCGAAGAAAACCACACTGAAGATTCCGCAACGGTTACTGTTGCTGATATGCAAAAGATCGTTGAAGAAAAGACTAATATTCCTGTTGGCGATTTGCAAAAGCAAGAAGAAAACCAACTGCGTGACCTTGATAAGAAGCTCGATGAACACGTTATTGGTCAGACAGAAGCTGTAGACAAGATTGCTCGTGCTATTCGTCGTAACCGGATTGGATTAAACAAGTCTGGTCGGCCAATTGGTAGTTTCCTCTTTGTTGGACCCACTGGTGTTGGTAAGACCGAAACTGCTAAGCAATTAGCTCTTCAACTCTTTGGCTCCAAGGATGCAATGATTCGGTTCGATATGTCTGAATACATGGACAAGACTTCAACTTCAAAGTTAATTGGTGCCGCTCCTGGATACGTTGGTTATGAAGAAGCTGGTCAATTAACCGAACAAGTTCGTCGTCATCCATACAGCTTGATCCTCTTAGATGAAGTTGAAAAGGCTCACCCAGATGTAATGCACATGTTCTTACAAATCTTGGATGATGGTCGCTTGACTGATTCTCAAGGTCGGACTGTCAGTTTCAAGGATACTATTATCATCATGACTTCAAACGCCGGAACTGGTGATGCTGAAGCTAGTGTTGGTTTTGGTGCTGAATCTAACGGCAGTACCCACTCCATCATTGATAAATTGACTAACTACTTCAAGCCAGAATTCTTAAACCGGTTTGATGACATCATTCAATTCAACGCCTTAACTAAGGATGACTTGATGAAGATTGTTAACTTAATGATTGATGATGTTAACAAGATGTTGGCTGATCGGGACTTATCAATCAAGGTTCCTGAAGAAGTCGATGAAAAGTTAGTTGACCTCGGATACGATCCAAAGATGGGTGCACGTCCACTTCGTCGGGTAATCCAAGAACAAATCGAAGACCGGATTGCAGATTATGTCCTTGATCACAACGATGCTCATGATTTAGCTGCTAAGCTAGATGATGATGGCAATATCACTGTTGTAGCTGATAAGGTCGCTACTAGTTCTGCAAATAACGCAACTAACGAAGACTAAAAATTAACTTTAATTTTGCGAGACTGGGAAAATTTATATTTTCGCCAGTCTCTTTTTTAGTTTCACCTATTTTCCTACTCTCTCATCTTAAATTTCTCTTAACCGCGCCCTTAAAGGATAGCAAAAGCGCTATAATTAAAGTTAAAAGTGAAGATGACGGGGTGAAAACATGGAAGATAAGTTCAAGACTGGTAATCCAATCTGGGTCTACTATACAAATATCGATACTGGAGAAAATTTGGTAGTCCCGCAACTTCTCCGTGGTTACCTAAACGAAGAATATTCCATCGATCAGAAACAATTCGATGGATACCAATTTGTTAAGAGTGAAGGTGAATTGGCAGGAAAGTTCGACAATAAGCCGCACAGTGTTCACCTTTATTACCGGGATAAGAACTGGTGCGAAGTCGAATCAATTGAAATGTACTTACACCTTGATGCGCCGACTCCGGTTTACGATATGCCTAATGGAATGCAAGTTGGTACACCCTTCCCTGAAGATATCGTGTTAAAGGCATTTCACCGGGTAGCAACTAAGTCCGGTGAATTCTGGTATGAAATTGGTAGTGATCAGTGGATTAAGTACGATCAAATGAGTGTTGTCGATAATCCATTCAAAGCTGAAGACGAAAAATTCCAGTCTAAATTAGCTGATAATATGTCAGTGATCCCAATTCAGAGAACAAAAGCTGTAATTGACTATCTCCCTAACCGATCAATTGAAGTCTATGACAAGCCATACGGTGAACAAGTTGGCGAATTAAAAGATGGTCAAGAGATCACAATTACTGGTAAGATGAGTGATAATGGTGAAATTACTTGGTACGAAGTAGGAGATCAGCAATTTATCACTGGCAACTATGTCAAATTGGAGGATGAAGATGAGTAATAATCAACAAACTGTTGCTGTCGTTGGTGTCGGCAGTATGGGTTCCGCAATTATCAAGGGACTCACAAATACTAAGCAATTTGAAATTATTGGTGAAAATCCAGTTAATCCCCGGGTAACAAAGTTAAGTCAAGAATTGGGCTTCAAGGTGGTTAACGAATTGGAAGATGTCGTTGCAGCCGCACCTGATTTTGTAATTTTAACCACCCCTGCCCCAATTACCTTAGATGTCGCAAAGGAATTAAAGCATTTACCAGAAACGACAATTGTAATTTCATCTGCAGCTGGTGTTTCACTTCATAAGCTACAAAAGAAAATGCCTAATTCTCCAGTCGTAGCAATGATTCCGAATACCCCAGTTGCGGTAAACGCTGGAACAATTGGTTTAACAATTCTTGATAATATTGAAGATGATGAAGCACAGAAGGTAACTACCTTCTTAAACCTACTTGGTGATGTTATCCAAGTCGATGAAGAACAACTCGATATTGTTGGAGTAGTTGGCGGTTGCGGTCCGGCATTTGTGGATGTCTTTATGGATGCAATGAGCGATGCTGCGGTTGCTAATGGTATGGGCCGTCAAACAGCTTACCAATTAATTTCCAGTATGGTAAAGGGAAGCGGAAAACTAGCCTTTGCTTCAAAGAAAGCACCAGCTGAATTACGGGATCAAGTAACCTCCCCTGCTGGTACGACCATCAAAGGAGTAATGGCGTTAGAAAAGAACAACTTCCGTCATGCTGTAATTGAAGCAGTCAACAAGGCCGCTGGAAAGTAGTTAAGTAATTTAACAGATAACAAAATGAGACTAAACATTCGGATTTCCGGACGTTTAGCCTCTTTATTTTATTGTTATTAATCCCGACGCAATTGCATCCGATCGTTAAATAGCTTTGCGAGCAGAAGAACGATGATGACATAGATTCCCCAGACAATCCACCAAGTAACTGATGAACTAAGGATAGTAACCAGAATACTGTGTGGGCCAAACCAATTAGCGTAGTCAACACTTGGACTAAGTGACACCACCATCTGTGCAAATAAAGCTAGCAGAAGGATGAATAAGATCGGTAATCCAATCCCAACGATCCATTTCCAAGTCCTATTCAACAGTCCAAAGCCATTACCGATCATCATCGCAGTCAGAGCACCATTAAGAAGGAGAAGGAACTGCATCCCCATCGTTCCCCACCCCTGAAGTGGATGATTAAATAAACCAAGTAGCTCATTCACAATCCAAATTCCACATGAAGAAAGGAAAAGTGCGATTAGTCGTCCCCACCAGAGTGTCTTTCTTGAAATTCCATTTTGGATAGTCCACTTGAAATCTGAATATGCAGTAATCAGGAAGTAACCAACTAAAACAATATTAAGGATTGGCGGAAGCATCCCTGGAACACCTTGTAAGCTTACCAAGAAGGAGTCCAAGCGATGATCAACAGTTCACCGAAGATAAATAAAAGTTGTAATCCAATCACCCAAGCGGCACCAATTAAAATTGCCCAGCCAAGGCGACGAAAGACATTAGTAATTACTAGGCGTTGTTCATGACTAATCATTTGCTTGTTGACCTCCATTCGTTAAGTAGATAAATAAGTGCTGCAAATCATAATGGTCAATTTGAACTTGATCAGGAAGAATTCGATCATCAGGTAATTGATCGAAGACATGTGCTGTTCTAATATTGCCGAGATCTTCTTTCCCTAACACCCTGAGTCCAGTGGTGTACTGATCAACTAGTTTTGCTGGGCCAGAGATATCGTAAGCACGCGATAGTAAATTTTGAACACTATCATCCTCAATGATGTGTTGGTGATCAAGTAAAATAACATCTTCTAGTAATTGTTGAACTTCATCAATCAAGTGAGTTGAGATCACAATTGTCCGTGGGCGAGCCTGATAAGTTTTAATTACTTCTTGATAAAAGATCTCCCGGTGGTTAGCGTCTAATCCCAGTACAGGTTCATCTAAGAAAATATAATCAGCATTAACATTCAGCGCTAACGTTATCTTTGCCGCTGTCTTTTGACCTGTGGAAAGCTTATCAAACTTGTTTGCACCATCTAATTCAAATCTTTCCAACATTTGCTGAGCATTCTTATAATTAAAGTTTCCATAAGCAGCATCTGCTAGATCAAACATTTGATTAATTGTTACTTGCTTATAGTAAAGGTTATCTTCACCAATCAAGAAAATCTTATCTAATGTCTTATCGGTATTAACTGCATCTTCACCTAGTTTAATTGAGCCAGATGTTGGAAAAATACGATTACTAATTAAGTTCAATAATGTCGACTTCCCAGCGCCATTTCGGCCTAACAAGCCATAAATTTTAGCTGGTTCTAAAGTAAAAGAAACATCATTCAAAATAACATGTCGACCGAATTTTTTCGTTAAATGCTCAATCTTTAATTGTTCCATCATGCTCACCTCGTTCAATCAATTCAATCAAGTGTTGACGATTAATTCCTAATTTGTGTGCTTCTATTAAAAGGCTTTTGACGTAATCCTTGTAGAAACTTTCTTTACGTTGTTCCATAATCTTTTGTCGTGCTCCCGTTCGTACAAACATTCCTCTTCCACGATGCTTTTCAATTAGTCCCTCATCAACCAAAAGATTCATCCCTTTAAGGACGGTTGCTGGGTTGATGTGTAATTGTTGGGAAAGTTGCGTAGTCGATGGCACCTGACTTCCCTCGTCAAACCCACCAGTGAAGATCATCTCTTCCAATTGACTAGCAATTTGTTGGTATAACGGTGTCGACTCATCAAAATGAAATTGCAAAAGATCATCCCTTCCTGAGTCACTCAGTTAAATGGTTAATTACTTATGTAACTAACTATATAAGATCATCTTAGAAAATGCAAGAACAAATTAAAAAAGAAGCTTAGCACTAGTCATAATTGACTTTCTGCTAAACTTCTAATATTAAATATTAATTCTGTTCCTCTTCACCTTTTACCGGATGTTCAATCCGATAGATATCAAACATGTATTCAACCACGGTCTTAAAGACTGCATAGAATGGAATACAAAGGATCATCCCTGCGATCCCTGCAATGTGTCCTGCAGCTAATAAGAGGACAATGATTGTTAATGGGTGAATCTTAAGTGTCTTACCAATAATGTTTGGATAAATAATATTACCATCAACCTGTTGGACTATCAGGACAACTACAATGACCCAGATTAATTTATCTGGTGCCATGGTCAATGAAACAAATAGTGCTGGTGCAATTCCAATGTATGGACCAACATATGGAATAATGTTGCAAAGTCCAGCGACGATTCCCAAGACCAAGGCTAAAGGTTCATGGATAATTAAATAACCGATTGATGTAAAGACGCCGACAAAGAGACATTCAATTACTTGTCCAGCAATATATGATGATAAGGTATTGTTCATTTTACCCAAAAGTTGGTTAACTTCTTTAGCGTGATGTGGAGAAAGCCACTTTTGAATAGCTGGCACTAACTTGGAGCCATCTTTCAACATGTAGAAAAGCATTACTGGAACTGTAATAGTAACCACGGTAATATTGGTGACCATTCCAATAATATCGCCTACTCGTTCAGAAAGGCCTTTGAGGATCTTCTGAGCATAAGCGGCTAATTGGTGATCGAACTGCCGGTAATATGCATTCAGATCAACGTGTTTTAGTGGCGAGTTCTTAATGGTATCATTCATTAACTTTTGGAGACCACCAACTGTTTGTGGAAGGTGGTTGACTAACTGACCTATTTCCTTCACTACTGGTGGGATCAATGCTGCAATACCCCAAACGATAATTAATATCAGCAAGACAACAATCAATAAACTAGCGACGCCTCGATTGAAATGGAACTTACCAATCTTAATCTTCATTAATAGGTTCAGGATTGGGTTAAGCATGTAATATAAGAACCCAGATAACAGCAATGGGACAAAGACAACGGATAAAAACGTCCAAAATGGTTTGAAAATGAACTGAATTTTTGTACAGACAAAGACTAATGTTGCAATTGTCAGTAAAACTACTGGCCAAAATAGCCAATGATAAAATTTTTCTCTATTCATGGTAATTCCTTTTTGTAATATAAAAGGCACCTAGCCACTTGGATTAGGTGTCTCAGACTTCTTCTATACAATACACTAAGGGGGATGGAAAGTAAATAAAGGGTGACTCAGATAGAACTAATTTTATTGAACTCCCATCTCTTTTGTAACACGTGCTAATGATTCAATCATATTAACCCCTACACTCATTGGCAGGTTATTATCTGTGTATACTGCAATTGTATAACCATCATTATTCGTTCCAGGGATAAAGCCAATACTGTTAACAAACCATGGCCAAGGAGCAGCTAATGCAGACCAACCATTCTTAATATAATATTGTGAACTTCCTGCTGAAATTCCCCATGTTTGAGAAGAATTTACTGAACTCATCAATGATTTAATATAATTCCGCGAATTTTCATTAAGATAATCAGATTGTGGTTTAATAAAAATTTCATTTAACAACTTTAACTGGTCTGTTGCAGTTGTTAATGTTTGAGCCCAGTGTCCATTTACTCCTGGAGTCGTCTGATTCATCCCCAATACAGAGTAAATAGCTTGCATTCCAGAAGTGCCACCAAGAAAACTATTAATTAATGTTGTAGTAGCATCATTATCACTATCCCTAATCATACTTAATGCAAGTTGTTTCTGATAAGAAGATAAATTGCCATTTGTGTTATGAAGCAATTGAGCTAATACCGCTACCTTTACAGTACTTGCTGTAATCAAACGATATCCTGGGGTATTAGTATATTCATGAATATTATCTGTCTTTTGTGATTGAACAGCAATCATAATATGGTGGCCTTGATAACCATTAATAAGTGATTCCCATCTAGCTACTAAACTATCATCTTGCATAATACCTTGATCGTTAAAATAATGAGTTACACCATTTACAGCTCTAAACTGATTTTCCACTCGCAGGTAGCTAGAAGGATCAAAATAATATGTGCTTCCTTGCCAATTATATGGTCCTGTTACTATTTGACCATTACTGCCAAACATATACCATAATCCCCACTGAGATTTAACATAAGCATTGTCAACTCGGAGTTTTGTCACTGGATCAAAATA
>JAHLFK010000025.1 GCA_018883805.1 Candidatus Limosilactobacillus merdavium
ACTTGTTAGGCAGCGTATGCGTAAGAGTTTGAATTATTGTTTGCAGTTATAATTTAAAACTGAGCGTTTTTACGAAGACGCAACCTTCGAAACGCAATTGAAACTCGACCTATACCTGTCGAATCCAAAAAACATCCCCAAGATACAAGTAATATTGTATCATTACTTGCCTTCAAATGCACCATTTATGAATGCTTTGACAAAATAAAAAATAAGGTCCCAGGATGCAAAATTGCACCACCAGGCCTTATTTTCATTCTCAATTATCCGTTTAATTAATACCAACCATTTGCCATCCAGTGTTGTTGAGCAGCAGTCCAAGAACCGTAACGGCTAGCAACATATTGGTCTGCAACCCGTTCTTGGTTTGCTGGTGAGTAGTCACCGTTCAAGTATGAGGCGGAAAGTTGATACTTACCAATGTATTGACCATTAGTAGCATTGTAATTACCACCTGATTCACGACCAGCAATCCAAGCCTTTGCAGCTGCTTCAGAGCCACTTACTGTACTAGTATCTTGGGTGTTGTCGTTATTATTTTGGTTAGTAGTTGTTTGAGATGATGCTGGTTGAATTTCACCATCGCTCTTGATTACAAGGCGTTGGCCAACATAAATCTTGTTAATATCCTTAATACTGTTCTTTTGAGCAATTTCGTTAACAAGGTTATTGTTTTTATTAAACTTGTAAGAAATGCTTGAAAGGGTGTCGCCACTTTTTACAGTGTAGATTGTATCAGCGTTAGCAACTGCTTGAGTTGCAGCAACACCAAGTGCAATTGCACCAACAGAAGCAGTTATCTTAGCAAGCTTTTTCTTAGAAATCATAAATTCAATACCATCCTTTTTTATTTATTCCGATTCAACAGTTCTTATGGTACACGTTTAATATTACTGAGAGATAACAGTGGGATATCGATTCTCTCCCGATTGCTAAATGGCTGTAAAACTCTTGCAATATTGCTTGTAAGAATAATCACTAATTAGCAGTAAACGGCTTGCAAGCCCCGCTATTAAGCGATCTAATTATTAGTTTGGCTAACCTAACTTAACCTTCCGAATAATCAAAAAGGCGCCAATTTAACGAATTTTTCTAGCAAAATCCGGCAAATTGGCGCTTTATTAAGCTTATTTAACTGTTTTTATTACAAGATTGTTGCAAAATAACGTTCACAGTAACTTGCAACTCCATCTTCATCATTGGAATCAGTGATTGCAGTTGCAACTTTCTTTACCTCAGGAAGGCCGTTTTCCATAACGATTCCCTGAGCAGCAGCTTCAATCATTTCGAGATCGTTGTCAGCATCCCCGAAACTCATTAGGTTACTAAAATCTAAACCAAAGTGTTGCAAAAGAGCTTGCAACCCGACACTCTTATTAACCTTTGGCGGTAAGAATTCCATAATCATTGGTTGGGATTGTACTGCGTGATATTTTTGTTTCAATTCTTCTGGAAGTTCTTGAATAATTGGAGCTAATTTTTCAGCCGGGATTGCCATTACTGCTTTACTGTACGTTGTCTTTTGTAGATCTCGACTGTCAGTATCTTTGAATTCAATATTCTTTAGGACAGTCTTATAGATGGAGCGTGGCTGATCACTTAATTCATAAACGCGATCGTAGTCCAAAACATCCAGTGGAATATTCTTCTCTTTGACAAATCTCAATAAAGGTTCAAGGTCATCTCTGGTCATTCCTAATTCAAAGAGGTGCTTCTTTGAAACGTTGTTGATTACTAAGCCACCATTAAATGTAATTGTATAGTCTTCAGGATCGGTTAATCCTAATTGCTCAATTAACGGCCAAATAGCGTTAATTGGTCGACCAGTACATAGAACAATATGAATTCCCTTTTGATGGAGGCTTTTAAGTACACGTTCATTTCGTTCACTAATCTGCTTGTTACTATTCAATAACGTATTATCTAAATCTAATGCAATTACCTTAATCATTTTCCCTCACCTAATCTGATTGAACTATTTGTTTACTAAAATCTTCGAGTAAATCTAACAATTGTGTTGCTCGCTCTTCTCCATAGACATCAATCCATTTAGAAAAGCGTTTCAATACCAATGAACTGATTTTTTGCTCTGCTTCGTTACCCTTTGCCGTACTAGTAAGAAACATCCGTCGCCGATCATCAGGATCAGCTTTCTGCTCAATATAATGGTGGTTAAGTAATGGCCGCAATTGACGTGAAATGGCGCTCCGCGTAACTGAACGTTTCTTAGCGATATCCATTAACCTAATTTGGGGATTCTTTACAATCATCCGTAAAATTAGGTACTGTTCAAACGATAAAGAATACTCTGCTGAAGGCTCAGATATAAACGTTCCTAAACCTTTCAAAGCCGTGAGATAAACATCAATTGCTTTGTCTAATAGTTTTTCATTTTTACTCATCAACTAATCCCCCTGTTGATGCTTCAAAATCGTCTTCGTAATCAGCTGGGCATAATGGTTATTCCCTTGTTTATCCATATGGACTCCATCTTTAGCGAACCAATCAGAATGACCATTACTTGCTGTATACCAGTCAACCAGGTAAACGTTATGGTGCTTCTTTGCAATCCCTTTAATTTGATTATTAACTTGTTGCTGCCAGCTCTTTGATGGGATATGTGGTGTTACCCAGTATATCTGCCGCTTGCTGCCAATCACATGTAAAATATCGTCAACCGTCTTCTGATCCATGGCTCCATTATTCCCTAAATTCAGAATAACAATCTGACTTAAATGGCCGCTCTGCTTAAGTTGAGACAATACCTTAGGAGTTTGTGAACCCTGACGACCAACTTTAGCATCAACGTAAGCATGAGGCATTAATTGTTGAAGGCTATTAGAGGCATCTAACATAACTGAATCCCCTACAGCTGTCACATGCAACTTCTGAGCACGTTTAATTTCACTCTTGCTTAATTGATATTTCTTTTGGACCGTACTAATTTTGGCAGTCTTAACTGTCTTCCCCTTACTAAGTTGTTTATTGTGTTCCTCAGTTAATTGATGATTTCTCTCAATTCGTTTTTGGACATCGGTCTTTTTGGGTTGAATATCTGGCTGGCATAAGCCGAATAATGTTGTTCCAACAAATAGAAGAGCAACAACCGCTCCGGCAGCCTGTTGCCAATTAGTAAATTTGATCTTTTGCCACCGAAAGTTATTTGGATTCCGTTTTGCAAGCGGACGTTCAATTAACCGATAAGAAAGCTCACTAATTATAACAATCAAAGCTACTTCTTCAACGGCACTAATAACTGGGTGAACACCAACATTGATTGCTCGTTCATAAAAGACAAGAACTGGGTACTGGTAGACATAGATACCATATGAACGCTGTCCACACCATGTGAAGAACGGGTTGGTTAACCAGCGATTCATTTGACTCCCCGGATGGAGGATCGTTGCTAACAATACCATCCCCACAACACTATAGAGGAACATTCCGCCATAATAAGTAAAACTAGATTGACCATCAAGGGTTAAGAAACCAACCAAAGTAATTACCAAGGCTGCAATACCAAGGCCGTTTAATGTTCTCGTAATTACCTGTGGAACCTTCTCGTTAAGCCGATCTAACGGCCAAACCAACCCCAACCAGGAACCAAGAAGAAGTGAGAATGCCCGAGTATCAGTACCGTAATAAACCCGATTAATGTTATTAGGTTGATAGAGTAATGCCATTTCAATAGCAGATAAAATAGCCAAGCCTAAAACTGCGTACTGTACACGTGAACGCTTCTTAAACACCTTGAAAAGGACATAAATAATTAATGGCCATAGTACATAAAATTGTGCCTCAACGCCTAAAGTCCAGAGGTGGGTAAATGGTGATTTATTAGTAAACTGGTCAAAATAGGATTGACCGTTACTAATTTCCCACCAGTTATAAACCCACAGGATATTAGTTACAAATATCTCACGAATATTATGGAGTAGTTCATGAGCAAACAACGTGATATAGGAAATGGTTAGCACCAGCATTGTTAGTAGTACTGGATAAAGACGATAAAAACGTTTGATATAGAAATGCTTTAAATCGAGTGCATTACCACGTTCAAACTTTTTACTGAATTGATAAGTTATAAAGTACCCAGAAACTAAAAGAAATAGCGGTACACCAAGAAAGCCACCCTTCAACTGTGTTGGTAAAAGATGGTAAACAATAACCCCAAGAACTGCGATCGTTCGCAAGCCATCGATTCCTGTCACATGTTTGGGACGCGCGGGTCGATCATTAAAGTCAATTTTTGCGTTCATCATAGAACCCCCAAGAAATATCTTTCCTAATTATAGTGTCTCGGAATACTGGTGTATAGGTTCTTTTAGAATTAAATCTTGGTATTTTTACTATTAATTGTTTTCTTCTAACCAATATGATTTTCTTTCAGAATTTCTTGAACATCAGCTTCAGCTTCGGGAGTTCGTTTCCACTCTTCCCAGTGATCCATGGACTCATCTTGCATTTTATAATGCGTGTTGATGTAGTGTTCATACTTAATAACATTTTGTGAATGCGGAATATTTAACTGCAAAATACGGACTTCCTTAATAAAGCCCCTCTCCGCAGCTAGTTCAGCTCGACCATTCTGAACCATATTACCGATTTCATAGTAGGTTGAACCATCATTCCGTGTGATTTCTTCAATTAATGTTAAAACTTCATGTTGTTCTTCCACAATCTTAACTTCCCTTCTTTTCCTTCAAATAATTATAACGAGAAGAAACAAAAAAATCATCGTCGAAAATGGCGATGATTGGCATAAGAGAGAAAGAGAATTGATTAGAAGGTAATTACTTAAATACCTTACAGCTATTATGATAGCGGTTTCATCATTTAATGTCAACAACTTTTTAGCAATTTTACTTAAAAATGTCCAGGTTATTCTTTATTTTGGACAAAAAAACGTCTTCTGCTAACGTTTGCTAGCAGGAGACGTTAAATAGATTTAATTATTGAACAGTAACTGACTTAGCTAAGTTACGTGGCTTATCAACATCTAGTCCCTTACCAAGACTTGTGTAGTAAGCCAATAATTGTGCTGGAACTACACTAAGCAATGGTGACAATAATTCGTCAACATCAGGCAAGATAATGTTATCACCGTCTTTTGCCAAGTGACGAGAAACAATAGTCAATACACTTGCACCACGAGCTTCGGTTTCTTCAAGGTTACTCCGTGTCAAACCGGCAGTCCGGTCTTGGGTAATAATTCCAATAACTGGAGTTCCCTTTTCAATTAAGGCAATTGTACCGTGCTTCAATTCACCAGAAGCAAATCCTTCAGCTTGAACGTAGGAAATTTCCTTCAACTTCAAGGCAGCTTCTAGAGAAACAGACCAGTCAATTCCCCGTCCAATGTAGAACGCATTCCGTGGCTTTGAAAGGTACTTGTCTGAAAGATCCTTCATGATTCCCTTACTGTCAGTTAATGCTTGCATCCCATTAGCAACTAATCCTAATTGGTGCTTAACATCAAAGGCACCAGCAGCAGGCTTGTTTAAGTATTCACCCAAGGCCTTGGCAAGAATTGATTCGACTGCAATCTGAGCGGTGTAAGCCTTAGTAGAAGCAACCGCAATTTCAGGGCCAGCGTAAAGTAATTCAGTGAATGTTGCTTCCCGTGAAAGGGTTGACTTATCAACGTTAGTAATTGTTAAGCTTGGCCAGTTGTTCTTGTTAACGTTAACTAATACTTCACGACTATCAGCAGTTTCACCACTCTGACTCAAGAAGATAAAGAATGGCTTCTTAGAAAGAATTGGTTGTTCATAAGCAAATTCTGAAGAAATGTGAACAGAAGTTGGAATACCAACTAATTTTTCAAAGATCCGCGCACCAATCAAACCGGCGTGGTAACTAGTACCGGCACCAACAATGTAAAGGTGATCAGCTTGTGCCATTGACTTCAGTAAGTCTTCATTAATTGTTGGGTTACCATCTTCGTCAAAGTACTTTTGAACTAACTTACGCATAACAGCAGGTTGTTCATCAACTTCCTTTAACATGTAGAATGGGTAAGCACCCTTGTCAGCAGCGTTAGGATCCATATCTACTGTAAAGGTATCACGATGCTTTTCGTTACCTTCAAAGTCTTCAATCTTAACTGAATCAGGCTTAACAATAACAAGTTCATGGTCGTCAAGTTCCATAAATTTGTTAGTTTGCTTCAACATTGAAGTAGCATCTGAACCAACCATGTTGTAGCCATCTGCAATTCCGACAAGCAATGGACTCTTATTCTTAGCAACGTATAAGGTATCTGGTTCTTCTTTGTCCATTAATACAAAGGCATATGAAGAGTCATGACTAATTAACTTCAAAACCTTCAACAATGCATCTTGAGTAGATAAGTTATCTTCAACAACGAACTTATCAACAAGTTGAACAATAACCTCAGTATCAGTTTGACTTACAAAATGAACATCTGACAAGTAGTCAGCCTTTAATTGTGCATAGTTTTCAATCACACCATTGTGAACAAGGTAGAAACGTTCATCACTAGAATATTGTGGGTGAGCGTTTGCTTCGCTTGGTTCACCATGAGTAGCCCAACGAGTGTGACCAATTCCTGATAAGCCATGGACATCATCAGTTAAAGCTGCTTCCAAGTTACTAATCCGACCTGGACGCTTAACAAGGTAATCATGACCTTCATTATCGTTTACGTAAACCCCAGCTGAATCATAGCCCCGATATTCAAGGCGCTTAAGACCATTAATTAAAATTGATAGACTGTCTTTACTACCAGTCACTCCAACAATTCCACACATAATAAATACCATCCTTTTTAAAATTGGTATAGACACTTATTCCGTATCTCTATCATTGAATGCACTACGTATCATACAGTTTTTAGGATGGCTTGTCAATTATCTTATCTTTAATTGGTCTAGGTAGGTTTCTTTTAAAAAATAAATAAAAAAGAAAGTATGAACGTAAAGGTTGATCCACCACTACATTCACACTTTCTTGAAAGCTATTTAATTAGTTTTACTTCTACTTCTTGACGAGCTACATCAGCAATCTTTTCTACATATTGGTGAACCAATTCGGGAGTTGCTGCTTCTGCCATAATCCGTAGTAATGGTTCAGTTCCACTAGGACGAACAAGTACTCGACCGTCACCATTCATTTCATCTTCAACTTCTTTAATTACCGCTTGAAGCTTTTCGTTATTCATTGCGGCAGCTTTGTCAGCAACTTTAATATTAACGAGCTCTTGAGGGTAATTAGTAACATCACTTGCAAGTTCCTTGAGTGACTTTCCAGTTTCCTTAATTACGGAAAGAAGTTGCAAAGCAGTCAACATTCCGTCACCGGTAGTATTGTAGTCCAAGAAGATAATGTGTCCAGATTGTTCACCACCAAGGTTATAACCATTCTTTAACATTTCTTCAACAACGTACCGGTCACCAACCTTGGTCTTAACACTAGTCATGTTATGAGCTTCAAGCGCTTTGTACATCCCCAGGTTACTCATAACGGTTGTAACAACGGTGTCCTTCTTCAATAAACCTTTATCATCCATGTACTTACCACAAATGTACATAATCTTATCACCGTTAACGATATTTCCTTCATTATCAACGGCAATACAACGGTCACCATCACCGTCAAATGCAATTCCAAGATCAGCCTGGTTTTCGACAACTGCCTTTTGTAATCCTTCTGGGTGAGTTGAACCACAGTTAAGGTTAGTATTTAAGCCATTTGGTTGAGCGTTAATTGGGACAAAGTCAACGTTCATATCTGCAAACAAGTTAGAAACAAAACCTGAAGTTGCACCATTTGCAGCGTCAACCACTACCTTCAAGCCTGACAAATCAGTTGAAACTGTTTGTTCAAGGAATGAAGTATACTTCAAAGCACCTTCATGATAATCGGCAACTGTTCCCAAGCCTTCATCAGAAGGACGTGGCAAAGTATCTTCATCAGCATCTAACAATTGTTCAATTTCATATTCCAAATCATCGGAAAGCTTGAAGCCATCACCACCAAAGTACTTAATCCCATTATATTTAATTGGGTTATGACTAGCAGTGATCATTACCCCTGCATCAGCTTCTTGTGCCCGAACAAGGTAAGCAACCCCTGGTGTAGTAACAACGCCAAGACGCAAAACTTCAATTCCTACTGAAAGCAATCCTGCAACTAATGCACTTTCCAACATTTGACCGGAAATTCGTGTATCACGAGAAACTAATACTTGTGGCTGTTTGCGATCAGAGTGACGAGTTAAAACATATCCTCCTGCACGACCAACACGAAAGGCTAATTCAGGACTCAAATCTTGGTTCGCTACTCCACGAACACCATCAGTACCAAAATATTTTAACTTCATTATCATTTCTCCTCTAAAAATTAATTACTTGAACTAGATTCCGTACTATTTACCGAACTACTTTCACTCGAACTAGCCCTTTCTGAGCGACTACTGCTAGAACTTGATGAGTTGCTACTTTCGCCACTGGATGAGCTACTTGAAGATGAATTGTCACCATGAATTGGAATCGTGACATTTGTCGTATTCGGTTCAATTACCACATTTAAGGTTTGACCGTTCTTATCAACCGCTTGTAAGGTTACTAAACGGTGAATATCAGACGTTGCTTTGTTAGGCATTGCAACAAAGGCAATTACTCGATCAACCTTATTAACCTCAGCACGTGAGCCTGAAATTTGGACATGATCAACATCAGTCCGTGGGGTCCCTACTTGGTAATTATTGCTCAATGTCCGTGAGCTTAAACGAACATCAATCTTCTTTGTAATTGTCTTTCGTGGCTGAACATTAACTGTCACATACTTCGGTTTAACCGTCGCTTTAAGCTCAGAATTCAATCCACTTGTTCGAACACGAACCCGGTGCTTCCCAAATCCGACATCGGTTAAGTCAATATAAGCCTTAAAGTTTTGCGTGTTAGAAGTTGTTGTGACTAGCGCGGAAGGGCCACTAACTGATACCTGAACGGTTTTAGGATAACCACTAACAACATAATTATTATCCGTCGTAATATCAAGTGGCATCTTGATGACAGCCGTTTTGTTAGACATTAACGCACTGGTTTGATCATGTTGCCTGGTATTTTGTCTCAGGAAACCATTGCTCCCATTATTCACGTAGAAGAATAGAAACAGCGCTAGTATTAAGGAAGTGATCCGCAAGAACCACTTATTATTAAAGAATTCCCAATTACTCATTGCTGCCACCTCCCCGTCGGTTGAAGAGGGAGAACAGCTTTGTAAAGAAGTTATTATTTTCTTTAGTTGATGAGTGGTTGTAAAGCTGTGCTCTCAAGAACTTCAAGTATTCATTCCGCGACATATTGCGAATCAGCTCGTTATCTTTTGTAATTGAAACTTCACCAGTTTCTTCAGAAATAACAATCGTCAATGCATCTGTCACTTCGCTAATTCCAACGGCAGCACGGTGTCGTGTCCCCAACTCTTTTGGAATTAACTTACTGTCAGATAATGGCAAATATGCTGCAGCAACGGAAATACGGTTATTTTTAATAATCACCGCACCATCATGAAGTGGTGTATTAGGAATAAAGGTATTAATCAACAATGCTCCTGAAATATCAGCATCAAGTGGGATCCCGGTTTCGATATATTCTTCTAGCCCAGTCTTCATCTCAATACTGATCAATGCACCAATTCGGCGTTTCGACATATACTGAATTGCCTGATCTAACTGCTTAATAGTTTCTTCTTCAGTCTCATTAGCTGTCTGGTTATGAGTAAAGAAACTTCCTCGGCCAAGGTGTTCCAATCCCCGTCGAATTTCTGGTTGGAAGATAATTACAATGGCGATTACACCCCAGTTAATAATCTGATCCATTACCCAAGAAACCGTACTTAGACCGATATACCAACTAACAACCTTAACCAGGATGATAATCAAAATCCCCCTGAATAGTTGAACAGCACGGGTACCACGAATAAGTAACAGTAACTCATAGATTAAGAACCAAATTACTACAATATCAATTAGATGGATCAGGTTTTGCCAAGTAAACAGCGCTGCTAAAAACTGCATAACTTATTTCACCATCCTCTAAATTACCATAACATTATATCATTTTATCCGAGAAAGAGCTGCAGATCGCTAAATTTCTGGTATCCTGAAATTAGTAGAGAATTCATAGAGAGGAAAATCAATTGATGTTTAAATTAACCAAGCAGTGGCAAATTCGTATTTTCTTTTGGATCGCAATAATCTTGCTTTACTTTTTCATGCCTCGTCCCTTTAACTTCATGGCATTTAACATCTTTTTAGCGTACGTTCCAATTGAAATTGGTTTCCAACTACCTCGCTTTAATGATCGTCGTTCGTTAGCCTTCTGGTGTAGCCTCATCGTTTGGCTATTATTCTATCCGAATACCCCTTACGTAATGACTGATCTCTTTCACCTCTCTTGGCTGCAGCCGCACACTAGTATTAATGGAATTTTAAAATCTGATCCACAGATCTGGTTAATTTTTGCCATTATGGTGATTTGTGCTGTCAGCTGTTTATTTTTCGGCCTGCTATCATTAGATCAAGTTAGTCACCAATTAACAGAACTCACTACTCCAAAACACCCTAAATTCAAATTCTGGTGGATAACTATTTTTTCATTTATCTCTAGTATTGGAATCTATATTGGTCGCTTCTTACGATTGCACTCTATCTACCTATTTTTCACTCCCAGTTGGTTCTTTAGACAACTCATGTCAATCTGGTCTGCAAACATGTTAAAGTTCACGATTATCCTTACCTGTTTGCAAGTTCTTTCTTATTGGATCTTGAAAACTGTCCAAAATACAAATTATAAAAAGTAAAAGCATTTGGCGAACGGTATCAACCGAACATCAAATGCTTTTGTTATTTCATACGATTATTAGTCCCGCCCGATAATCCGAACTTCAGTTTCCAACGATACACCAAATTTTTCCTTAACAACCTTTTGAACATGGTGAATGACGTTCAGATAATCAGTTGCTGTACCATTGTTAATATTAACAATAAATCCGGCGTGCTTCATTGAAACCTGGGCACCACCAGAAGTATAACCTTGCAGACCAGCATCGTGAATTAACTTACCTGCAAAGTAGCCCTTGGGCCGTTTGAAGACACTACCACATGATGGTAAATCTAATGGTTGTTTTGCAGCCCGGCGTGCGTTTAGATCGTCCATCTTAGCAGTAATTTCTTCTTTGTCACCTGGTTTAAGAGCAAATGTTGCTTCAAGGACAATTCCATGATTATCCTGGACACTACTATGCCGGTAGCCAAAATCTAATTGCTGATTATCTAATTCTTCAACTTCACCAGTAGGTAGCATTACAGTAGCAGACTTAATTACAAATTGAGTTTCTCCACCATATGCCCCAGCATTCATAAAGACTGCTCCTCCAATGCTTCCTGGAATTCCAGCAGCAAATTCGAGACCCGTCAAACTATGATCACGAGCTACTTGAGTCGTTTTAATGTAGGTGGCACCAGCCTGTGCTTTTACAAGGTTGCCCTCAACATTAATTTGATCCATTTTCGTTACGATTATGGTAAGTCCTTCAATACCACCATCACGGACAATTAGGTTACTTGCATTACCGATGACTGTTAATGGCATATTATTAGCTTTTACAAATTTAACTAGTTGGCGAACTTGATCAACGTTTTGTGGAAAGGCTAACCAATCAGCATCCCCACCAGTATGGGTAAATGTGTATTTGGAAAGTGGTTCTTGCTTCTTAATATCAATCTCTGGAAATTCTTTAATTAAATCTGCCATTGTTTCCTTCATCCTTTATTTTGATCTAATAATATTGTAACATGTTTATTTCAGTTTAATCTTTGGTGCGATCAGTAATTTACTGGTAGAATTAATAAGACTATTAAAATTTTCCTTATGGAAGGAGACTATTTCTGTGAACTTTATCGCGATGGATTTTGAAACAGCATCTGGTAAACGTTATAGTGCATGTTCACTCGCTTTAACAATTGTGCGTAATGACCAAATAGCTGATGAATTTTATACCCTAATCAATCCACAAACTGACTTTTTCTGGCGGAATATTCAAATTCACGGGATTCATGAAGAAGATGTTCAAGATGCACCAACATTTCCGGATGTCTGGGAGCATATTAAGCAGTTCTTTCGACCAGAACAATTAGTCATTGCCCACAATAATAGTTTTGATAACAGCGTTTTGAAGAACACCCTCCTCCACTATGGAATTCAGCCGCCAACTTACCAAACTCTCGATACCGTTAAAAGTAGTCGTCAACTAATCCCAGGGCTGACTAACTACAAACTAAACACCGTTTGTGATGCATTAAATATTGATCTGCACCACCACCATAATGCACTTGATGATGCACAAGCATGCGCTAATATTCTTTTATATGAATCACATCATTTTGGTAATGAAAAATTACGGCCATTCATCAAATTTTACAACTAGTTTTATCAGAGGAGCACAGTTATGGATAACGAAAAGATTAATTTAAAGGGTGGAAGCCTAACCCTAACCGAATTAAATGCTATTTTTAAGACAATCCCAGAAGAATTCGATTTTATTGATGAAAATGATATTGTACGCTGGTCTTCAGCTAATGAACATCGTCTTTTTAAGCGAACTGATGACGATCTCGGCAAACATGTTCTTGAAGTTCATCCAGGACACAGCCAAGAACGGGTAAAGCAAGTGCTAAAACAAATGCATGATGGTAAGCGTGGAGTATTAAGCTTAATTATTCACTACCATGATAAGCCAATTAACATTGCTTTCTATTCACTTCATGATGATCAAGGAAAATATATTGGATGCGTAGAAGTTACTCAAGACGTTTCAGGACACCAAGAAAAGGGTTCCTGGTGGCATAACATTAAACAAGTGCTGTTTAAGCATTAACAGTATTTTCTGCAAATTAAAACAACCTAAGATTGACGCTGATGTCATAGCATCAATCCTAGGTTGTTTTTTGTTATTGTCGGAAATCCATCTGTAAAGCAGCTCGACCATCAACCTTAGTATGAGTCCGAACAACAAAATTCATTTTACGATAAAGATGAATTGCTGGCACATTATCCTCAAAAACATCAAGGGTTAAATGGCTAAGGCTACTGTAATGAACATACCAATATTCTGCTTCATCGACTAATAATTGGCCAATCCCTTGGTGCCAATACTTTTTAGCTACAATTACCCCTAATTCGCCAACTTGAGGCTGATCTGCTAATCGCATTACTGTAACCATTCCAACAAGCTCTTTACCAAGAACAGCTAACAGAATAACGCAATCATCACTTTCATTGATTACTCTAATATTTTCCTGTTCTTCTTTTACAGTAACCTTGTCCAAGTGGGGAATCTCAACAGCATCACTTTCTGTTGCTGATTGTCGTAAGAATTCAAGGATTGCTTGAGCATCTTCAGGACTAGCTAACTTTACTTCAACAGTATCTGTCATTCTTAAATCTCCGCTACAATCTTCTCAAAGTGTTTACCATGAGGTTCAAATTGTAGAATTCTAGTACCTTCATCATCTGTTCGTTTGAAGTGAATAGCCAAAAAATCAGCTGGTAGTTCATCTTCAACAAACTGAGCCCATTCAACAACACTGACCCCATCACTATCAAAATATTCTTCTAGTCCTAAATCTTCTGCGCCACCGTTTTCAAGACGATAGGCATCCATATGATAAAGTGGCAAACGGCCATCATGATATTCACGAATGATCGTAAAAGTAGGACTCTTAATTAAATCAGGAATGTCTAACCCCTTAGCTAATCCCTTTGTAAAGGTTGTTTTTCCTGCTCCTAAATCACCGTCAAGAACAAGTACGTCACCAGCTTCGAGTAACTTTCCTATTTGTTCACCAAGTTTAATTGTTTTCTCACGATCAGTTAAAGTTACTTGTTTCATTTTTTTCTCCTATGGTTTTTCTGTAACTATTGTAGCTGATTTATATTTCTAGGAAAAGTAAAAAGGACGAGTCCATCCCACGTGGAACCCATCCCCTACTAATTATTGTTGAAATTTTATAATGCTTGTGCGGCTGTGATAATAGCAACCTTGTAAGCATCGTCTTCACTGCATCCCCGTGAAAGGTCAACAATTGGAGCGTTCAATCCTTGAAGAATTGGGCCAACAGCAGTGAAGCCACCAAAGCGTTGAGCGATCTTGTAACCAATGTTTCCGGCTTCCAAACTTGGGAAAATGAAGACATTAGCATGACCGGCAACTTTAGAACCTGGAGCCTTCAGTTCACCAACTGATGGTACAACGGCAGCATCAAACTGCATTTCACCATCAGCTGGAAGGTCTGGAGCCATTTCATGAACTTTAGCAGTAGCTTCGGCAACCTTAGTTACCATGTCACCCTTAGCAGAACCCTTAGTTGAGAAGCTCAATAGGGCAACTTTAGGATCAATCCCGAATAGCTTTGCAGTTTCAGCACTTTGAACAGCAACTTCAGCCATTGTTGGTGCATCCAATTCAATATTAATTGCACAATCTGCAAAGATATACCGTTGATCACCCTTTTGCATTAAGAATGCACCACTAATCCGGTGAGCATTTGGCTTTGTCTTAACAATTTGTAAAGCAGGACGAACGGTTGATCCTGTTGAGTGAACAGCACCAGAAACCATTCCATCTGCTTTACCCATGTAAACTAACATAGTTCCGAAGTAGCTAACATCCTCAAGCATCTTCTTAACTTGTTCAGGAGTGTTCTTTCCCTTCCGCCGTTCTAACAGGGAATCAAACATTGCCTTTTGGTCAGCTTCTGGATAAGTTGCGGGATCAATAATTTGCAACCCAGTAACATCAAAGTTATTTTCCTTTGCGGTTGCGTCAATTTCACTCTTAGCACCCAAGAGAATTGGTTCTACTAATCCATCCTTCTTCAAACGGATAGCAGCACCCAAAATACGCTTATCAGCACCTTCTGGGAAAACAATTGTCTTGTTTTGTCCCTTTACCTTTGCAGCAATTTCTTCAAATAAATCCATCTACAAGAACCTCCTTATTGGTTATCAAGCCTTACCGTCAACTATCGGTTGATCCGGTAATTGCCAATCAATTGGCTCCTCTCCCATTGCGCGAAGTGCTTCATTTGTCTTTGAAAATGGCTTTGAACCAAAAAATCCACGGTTGGCTGAAAGCGGACTTGGATGAGCTGATTCTAAGACAATATTAGTCTTTAAGTTAATCAGCTTTTTCTTATCCCGTGCTGCTCTTCCCCACAGAATAAAGACAACAGGTTGAGGACGTTCAGATAATGCATGGATTGCAGCATCTGTTAGTTGTTCCCAGCCATGCCCTTTATGAGAAAAGGCTTGACCTGCGCGAACTGTTAAGACCGAATTCAAAAGCAAGACACCCTGATCAGCCCATTTTTTTAGGTAACCATGTTGAACCGGATGGCAACCGACATCACTTTGCAATTCTTTATAAATATTTTGCAACGATGGTGGTATTTGGACGCCAGGCAAAACGGAAAAACTGCAACCATGGGCCTGGTGGGGACCATGGTACGGATCTTGACCTAAAATTACAACCTTTGTTTTGCTAAAAGGTGTCCATTCAAAAGCCTCAAAAATATGATGCATTTCCGGATAGATTGTCCGGTGACTGTACTCTTCCTTCAAGAAATTATGGAGTTGTGCGTAATATGCACTTTCAAATTGGGGTTTTAAAACGTCCCACCAATCATTATGAATAAGTTGTTTCACGATTCTAGCACCTCAACTAATATTTTAGCATAAGTCGCTAACAGAAGTGATCAAAAATGAAACCGCTTCGTAAAGTTATCTTTTTCAGATACAAACTGGTACAATAATGGTAATTAATTTCTCTAAGGAGCGGTGATTGGATGCGGCAACTTTATCTACGGGATCATGATACTGACCTCCACGGAACGACAGTCATCCGGAATTATCAAGGACGGTCGCTATACCTCTTAGTAGGTAAGTGGGGAATGCTTCATGATGTTTTATCTTTATATTCAATTTCAGGCGAGCTCCTCGCTGAAGTGAAGCAACTAAGTTTTGGTATTGTCCCCAAATTCGCATTATATCAAGATCGGAAAAAGGTTGGAACTGTTAGCAAGTCTCTTGGATTTGTCCGTGAGGTTATCTATATCAAAGGACTTGGCTGGATGGTTGTTGGTTCACCATTTTCAGGAAAATACCGCGTCTTCAATAAAAACCACTTAGTATTTTCAATCCAGCCAGTAGCATTTACAGGCGAATACTACCATGAATTAAAAGTTAAGAGAGAAGAAGATGAACCTTTAGCAATCTTACTGGCAAGTGTTCTCCAGCACTGGGCTCGTAGAAAGCAATCCTCACCACTCCGCGTCCATTGGGGAAGTGTTGCTACGGGTAACGACACTTGCTTAGGATATAAGATCGAGTCATCACGATTTAATAATAAACATTAAAAATAGAGGCTAGCGAAAATGTAAAATATTTCGCTAGCCTCTTTTTTAGTTTTGAATGCTACACAGTCTAATCGCGGAAAACCTAACAGGCTAGCTGCGCGTCGCAACTGCAAGGCTTGAGCCTAAGTCCGAACGATAATCAGCCCGATTCCGTGCTAATTATCGTTCTATTCTTAGTCCACCGCCTTGCAATTTTGTTGTTTTCCAGCTTCTTTAATAATGTTTCATTACTCGCTCAATTTCACGATTAGTTTCGCGACGTTTGATCGATTCACGCTTATCGTATTCATGTTTACCCTTTGCTAAACCAAGCAATACCTTAGCATAGCCATGCTTAATGTACATCTTTAGCGGGATTAAGGTGACACCCTTATCCTGAAGTGCCCCCACTAACTTATGAATCTCTTTTTTATGGAGAAGCAGTTTACGGTTACGTAATGGATCCTGATTAAAAATGTTTCCATTATCATATTCACTAATATGAACGTTCATTAACCACGCTTCACCATTACGAATCTGTGCGAAGCCATCTTTAAGATTAACCCGATGAGCACGAACAGACTTAATCTCTGTCCCTGTTAAAACCAGTCCAGCTTCATAGGTATCCGTAACAAAATAATCGTGTCGAGCTTTTTTATTTTGAGCAATTAAATTATCATTATTTTCTTTTTTCTTGGCCATGGTATCCCTCCATTAGAAATACTAATGCCGCCGACGCCGATGTCCTTCATGATCACGTGAATTATTATGGTGACGAGTTTGTCCCCGATTAATTTGGCGGTTATTCCGATTACCATTTTCATGGCCGTCATGTTTCCACTTTCCTTGCGTATTCCGGAAATGTCCGTTGTTCCGACCATTACCATTATGGCCATGACGGTTATTGCCGCGACGTCCACCACGCCGATCATCATGTGGTACCCGGATTTTAGTTGTTGGTGCATCTTCTGGATTAATTAATTGGAAATCAATTTCTCGTAGATCCTTATCAACCCGCATTAATTTAACCTTAATTGGTTGACCAATTTGGAAAATATGGTGGTGACTGCGTCCAATTAATGCAAGATGCTTTTCAGAATATTCATAATAGTCATCGTTCATTACACTAATATGAATAAGCCCTTCAACTGTGTTTTCAAGCTCTACAAAGAGACCAAACTTCATTACTGAGCTAACGACAGCATCAAATGTCTCACCAATGTGATCTTCCATGTATTCAGCTTTCTTCATACTATCAACATCACGTTCGGTATCAATTCCCCGTCGTTCTGCAAATGATGTATGTTCAGCAATTTCAGGCAAGCGATCACGCCAAGCCGCCTTGGCATCTTCACCCTTACCATGCTTAGCGTACCATTTGATTAGACGATGAACAGTATCATCAGGGTAACGCCGAATTGGTGACGTAAAGTGGGTATAGTACTTTGCACCTAATCCAAAGTGTCCCACTTCTTCATCAGCATACTTGGCCTGTTGCATACTCCGTAACATCATTACTTGAACCATTTGTTCTTCTGGCTTTCCAGCTACTTCCTTCAGAACGTTTTGTAACATTTTTGGCTTAACGTTGTTGATATCACCATGAGCATTAATGCCGAAGACACTCAAGAATTCAAAGAAAGACTTAATCTTTTCGCCATCTGGCTGTTCGTGAATCCGGTAAAGGAACGGAACGTGTTCTTTATAATAGTGTTCAGCAACCGTTTCGTTAGCAGCTAACATAAATGATTCAATCATTCGTTCTGCTAGGCCACGTTCCCGAAGTTGGATGTCGATTGGATGACCTTGATCGTCAACAATAATCTTTGCTTCCGGAGCTTCGAAATCAATGGCTCCACGCCGTTTACGAGCATTAAGGAGGATCTTGTGTACTTCCTTCATTGTCTCAAACATTGGAACAAGTTCTTTATACTGTGCGATTGTTTTAGCATCATGTGATTCAAGAATCCGGTTAACTGCCTTATATGTCATTCGTGCATGAGAACGCATAACACTTGGGAAAATCCGGTGCTTAACAATACGGCCTTGTTCATCAATCTCCATTTCACAACTCATTGAAAGTCGCTCTTCTCCTGGATTAAGTGAACAAATACCGTTAGAAAGCCGCTTAGGCAACATTGGAACTACCCGATCAGTTAAGTATACAGAAGTCCCGCGCTTAAACGCTTCTTTATCAAGTGCTGAACCTGGCTTAACATAGTGGCTAACATCAGCAATGTGAACACCAAGGTGGTAATGGCCATTATCCATCTTCCAAGCAACTACGGCATCATCCAAGTCTTTAGATTCAATCGCATCAATAGTTACTAATGGTTGGTTGGTAATATCTTCCCGTCCCTCTTTTTCTTCAGGAAGAACGTGCAATGGAATTTTGTTAGCTTCGTCCATTACTTCTTGTGGGAATTCATGAGGAACATCATGGGCATAAATCACTGATAGAATGTCGATTCCCGGTTCATCCTTATCACCAATCACTTCAGTAACAGCTCCAGTCATTACTTGTGGAGCTTCATCGTCCGGATAAGTTGCTACAGTCGCAGTAACTACTTGACCGTCCATTGGCTTTAATCCTTGATTATTTACAAAGAAACGGTAGTTAGAGAGCTTCTTATCTTTTAATAAGATTTCCCCAATATAATCACCAACTGTTTCTTGTTTGAATTCCCCAACGATCTGATCATAATTGTGTTCAACAATTTTCAGAACACGTCCTTCTGGTCCTTGATCGCTACCTGGCTTTGCGGGACGAAGAATTTTTACTTCAACCTGATCCCCATTTAAAGCATGAAGGGTATGATCTGGATTAATATACATGTCTGGTAAATCAGGATCATAGTCAACAAACCCAAAGCCCTTATCATTAGAGTGGAAGGTTCCAATAATAGCTTGAGGCTTGATTACTGCTTCGAATTCACCTTGATCAGTAACTGATACCTTCTTTTCTCGCTCAAGTTCAGCAAGCGCTTGAACAATGGGAGTAAATGAATCGGCATCATCCATTTTTAGCGCATGTGCAAGCTTCTCAGCAGAAAAGCTCATATTAGCGTTATCTTTCAGATAATCTAATATCTGATCTTTCAATTTTGTACTTGTTGTCATATTACACCTCAAATATTTTTTGTAAGAAAGTAGTAACATCCGCAAATAGCTCATGATGGGCACTGTTAACGGTCAGAACATGGCCTGCCTGTGGGTAATAATGGTAATCAACGGTTGTTCCCTGAGCTAATAATTTTTCTTTTAATTCTTCCCCAGAATGCGGATCAATCATTTCATCTTTACCGCCTTGACCAATAAAAAATGGCCGGTGGATATTTTCAATTTGCTGATCAATTTTTTTAGTCATTTGACTGATATCAGCTAATTGTTGTGGCAATAGTTCATTAATTTCTGCAATTTTTCCTGCGATTTCTTGAGAAGTTAGTCCGCGTTTTTGATAATAATCTGTTGCCAACTTTGGAAAGAATTCTGGTACATTCGACTTTCCCCAAGTAGTAACTGGTGAAGCAAAGATTCCTCCACCAACTAAGCTAAGATCGTTTTCTAATGCTTTCGTTGCTAAAAGACCACCTAAAGAAAGCCCAAAGATGGCAATTTTTTCCATCCCCATATCCTTCAGTCGACGAATTGCAAATTGGGTATCGTCCCACCATTTATCAGGACTTCCCTTTTTCAGAACAGTAAGTGGATCACTACCATGACCCGTAAATACTGGAGCATAAATTGTATAATTTTGTCGTTCAAGATTCCGCGCAAGCATTCGCATATCAGCACTACTGCTAGTATAGGAATGCAAAAGGACTACACCCAAACGGCCATGGGGAAATAAAAACGGTTTAGCTGAACTAACTTCCATTACTATGCTCCTTATCTATTAAGAAAATAAAAAAGAGACTGAGATACTTCCCAGCCTCATCGCCACTCTAGTGTGATGAAACGAAAACTAAGGCTAAAGCTAAAATAAAGAAAATTGCCCCACAAATAGTAGTAACAACTTGCATTACCGCTTCAAACCCCCGAGCTTTACGCCGAGAGAACAAGTCTCCAGCACCACCAGTTAAAGCAGACATTGCATCGTTATCGTTCTTGGCTGGTTGCATCATTACACATGCAATCAAAACCACACAGTCTATTAAAAATAAAGTCATTAATGTGTTATACAAGGATTTTTCCTCCTAATACTTACCCACTATATCTAACACAGAATAACATATTCCTAGTATAATTTCTATACTTTCGGTGTATGAGATGCGTGATCTAAAATTTCTTGTAGTTTATTTTTATCTGAAATGTTTGCTTGAATTAATAGTGTATCTCCAGCGGAAATGATTGTTCGTCCATTTGGAATCAACTTATCCTCACCCCGATAAATCAGGGAAACGATACAATCCTTAGGCCACGAATAGTCTTTTATTTGGCAACCATCTAATTGAGAACCAGGATAAACAGTGATTGATAACGTTTCTTGATGAGTCGGCTTTTCATCTGAATGTAAACCGATGAAGTTTTCAAACATTGCTGTATAAACTGGCTTACCATGCAATGCATCAACTACTAAGTAAGCAATAATTGAAACCATTGCTAATGGCATCAAATGGGCTAATGAACCAACCATTTCAGTGATTAACAAGATAGCTGTAAATGGTGCTTTACTAATGCAGGCAAAATATCCGGCCATCGCATAGATAATAAAGTTTGGCAAATACTTAGCCGGTAAAATGCCTAAGTTAGCCATTAAAGCACAATAAGCTGCCCCAAGAACCGCACCAAGTGTGAGAATTGGTAAGAAAATCCCACCAGGTAGTTGACTTCCATAACTAATCATCGAGAAAACAAAACGCAGAATAAATAATCCTACGAATAGGCTAAGGGAAAATGGTAATAACCGCAATTGGCCGATTAATTGATTTCCCCCACCAAGCGTGTAAGGAAGGTACCAAGCTACTGGTATTACTAATAAGAAAGGAATTATTGGATAAGCAGTCGGCTTTAACCAAGTGATTTTTGCTGACCAACGATCTAAGTGCAAGATTACAACCTGATAAAGGCGCCCAAGCAATCCTAAAATAATTCCTAAAACAATCAAGTGCCAATATAATTGCACTGGTAATTCATATTGATAAGGGACATTCAAAACTGGTTTTAACCCAAAGATTGCCATTGAAACCATATTAGAACACAAGGAACTAATAAATGTTGCAAGCCAGATTAACGGAGAAAAATTATGATAAACCTCTTCCAAAATAAAAATCGTACTTGCGATTGGAGCATTAAATGCTGCTGCTAATCCCGCTGCAGCACCACTTGCAATTCCAATTCGGCGGTTCAGTGAATTAACATTAGCCGTTTCTACAACTCCCTGACCAACAGTCGCACCTAATTGGATTGACGGTCCTTCCCGGCCAAGAAACAATCCAGAACCAATAGCAAAAATTCCACCAAGATACTTCCGCCATAAGACCGGCCACCATTTTTCATCGAATTGGCATTTTAACTGGCCTTCAACTTGAGGAATACCAGATCCTTTGATGTTAGGATAACTTTGCGTCAGGCGTCCCAAAATTAATGCCAGAATAACTGAACCAATTGCCCAAAAGATTAATCCTTCTGGGTGATGGTGGAAATAGGCAAAACTCGTTTGAACGAAGATTAATAGGTGTTGAATAATAAGACGAAATGTACTGACTACTAATCCGGTCAACAACCCAATTATGATCGCCCGGAGTAA
The DNA here is from genome assembly GCA_018883805.1 of Candidatus Limosilactobacillus merdavium. Classification (GTDB taxonomy): domain Bacteria; phylum Bacillota; class Bacilli; order Lactobacillales; family Lactobacillaceae; genus Limosilactobacillus; species Limosilactobacillus merdavium. The sequence continues at coordinate 22,173 of JAHLFK010000025.1, forward strand.
TTGCTTGGCTTGACTATCCTGATTTGTAATTGCTTCTTTCTTCATTGTCTCTCCCGATTCTTTCAGTGTGTCACCCAAGTATTGTACTACATCTTAGGAAAGTTTGTATTAACAAAAATAAAGCAGAACTAAACTAGATTAGTCCTACTTTATTTCTGTTATTTA
>JAHLFK010000003.1 GCA_018883805.1 Candidatus Limosilactobacillus merdavium
TCGTAATATCCTTAAGATCGCTCAAGAACCAGTTTCACTTGAAACGCCAATTGGTGAAGAGGACGACTCACACCTTGGTGACTTTATTGAAGATCAAGACGCAACAAGTCCAGCTGATCATGCTGCTTATGAAATGATGAAAAAGCAACTTGAAAACGTTCTTGATACTTTAACTGATCGGGAAGAAAACGTTCTTCGTTTGCGGTTTGGCCTTGACGATGGTCGTACGCGGACGTTGGAAGAAGTTGGGAAAGTCTTCGGCGTTACTCGTGAACGGATTCGGCAGATTGAAGCTAAAGCATTACGGAAGCTTCGTCACCCATCACGTTCAAAGCAATTAAAGGACTTCCTTGAATAGAATAGAAAATTAAGTTAATTTAAGATTTAGCTTTTTCTCATAAATAAAAGGGTATCAAATGTTCGGCATTTCTGAACGTTTGGTACCCTTTTAAGTACCATTTGGCTTTTTAGAAATCCATGTAAGAACAATCTTTTTAAATCTGATTGAATTGTGACTTAATTTTATTAATCAAAATCCAGCTATTACCTATATAATTAAATGATTCTAAGAAAAAGATTAAAATACTCTTGACTAACCCATAGCTAACAAAGTACACTTAACTTGTTTAAGTTTTATCAATTTAAACTTAATTATATTTATAATGTTCATTTATTAACAAGGAGGAACCATTATAATGCCAAAGTTGTCATCAGATTTAACATGTACTATTAACCACAAGTTAGCCGCAACATCACCATCTGGTATTCGGGCATTTGACCGGTCTGTTTCTAATATTCCCGGAATTATTAAATTAACTCTAGGTGAACCGGATATGAATACCCCTGAGCACGTTAAGCAAGCTGCAATTAAGAGTATTCAAGATAATGATTCTCACTATGCTCCACAAATGGGTAAGCCAGAATTACTTGAAGCAATTTCAAAGTATATTGATCGTACTCGTGGAGTTAAATATGATCCAGAAAGTGAAATTGTAGTAACAGTTGGTGCAACTGAAGCATTAGCGTCAACCTTGTTTGCATTGCTAAACACTGGAGATAAGGTAATTATTCCTACACCAGTATTTGCACTTTACTTCCCACTAGTTGAGATGACTGGTGCTACTCCAATTCAAGTTGATACTTCTGCTGATGGTTTCGTACTAACTCCAGAAAAGCTTGAAGAAGTCCTTCAAAAAGAAGGAAATGGTGCTCGAGCAGTACTATTAAACTACCCAAGTAACCCAACTGGTCGTGAATATCCTAAGGAAACCTTGGAAGGCCTTGCTAAGGTAATGGAGAAGCATCATTTATATGCAATTGCTGATGAAATTTACAGTGATCTTGTTTATGGTGTAACCCACTACTCATTAGCATCAATGATTCCAGAACGGACAATCTTTATTTCTGGATTATCCAAGTCTCATGCAATGACTGGTTACCGTTTAGGGTATGTTGCAGGTCCACAAGAAATTATGGCAAGTATTGGTAAGATGCATGCATTCTTGGTAACAACTGTTACTGACAATGTTCAAGCAGCAGCTACGGAAGCACTTAACAATGGTCAAGAAGATCCTGTTGAATTCCGTAAGACTTATGAAAAGCGTCGTGACTTTGTGACTGCTGGTTTACGTGATCTTGGCTTTGAAATGTCAACACCACAAGGAGCATTCTATATCTTTGCTAAGATTCCAGAATCATTCGGTAAAGATGATGTTAAGTTTGCTACCGAGTTAGCTCACAAGGCTAAGGTTGGTGTAACTCCTGGTAGTGCCTTTGGTGCTGGTGGTGAAGGTTACGTTCGTCTATCCTATGCTTCATCTGACGAAGATCTTCATGAAGCCCTTAACCGGATTGGAAAGTTTGTTAAAGAATTAAATTAAGCTAAAACTAAAGAGTGATTTAGGATGCTAGATTTTGTGTTCTAAACCACTCTTTTTTCGATCATTTGCTATACTTAATATATAGAGTATGACGATGAGAGGAATGGTAGAGTGGACGCACAAAATTTATCTCGACGACTAAAAACGGTGGCTGAATTTGTCCCCCAAGGTGCGCGAGTTGCTGATATTGGTTCAGATCATGGGTACTTACCAGCAGCTTTAGCTTTGCAAAAACAAATTGAGTACGCGGTAGCTGGTGAAGTTGTTCAGGGACCATATGAAAATGCGGTTCGTGAAATTCAAAAATTATCTTTAGGCAAGATCATTCAGGCACGGCTTGCTGATGGATTAGCTGCAATTAATAATGATGATCGAATTGATACAATTACGATTGCAGGGATGGGGGGAGCACTAATAACGCAAATTTTAGATGCTCATCCAGAAAAGCTTGTTAATGTTAAGCGACTAATTCTTCAACCGAATGTTGGTGAACCACGGTTGAGAAAATGGTTAGCAGATCACAGCTTTCAAATTATGGCTGAGAAATTGGTAGCTGAGGATGGTCACATCTATGAAATTATTGTTGCTGAGCCATCAATAGTACCTTTCCGTTATAGCGAGTATGAATTAACTTTCGGTCCCTTCTTACTTGAAAAACATAGTTCGGTGTTTGTAGAAAAATGGCAAGCAGAGATGCAACGTCAAAAGAAAGTTCTCCATCAAATGCACCAAGCTAGTAAGCTTCCCGTTGATAAGGTTAAACAGGAAGAACAATATTTAGACTTAATTAAGGAGGCACTAACAAATGACAACCGGAAATGAATTAATTCAGCGATTTGAGCAGTTTGCTAATCCCCAATTGGCAGAGAGTTGGGATAATCCAGGTTTACAATTAGGTAATCCGGATAAACCGATTAGCCGATTAATGACTACTCTTGATGTTCGTCCAGAAGTAGTGAAAGAGGCAATTGATCAACATGTTGACTTTATTTTTGCCCATCACCCAGTAATGTTCCATCCAGCTAAAAATCTTGATACCCGCGTTCCACAGAATGAAATGTATGCGCAAATCCTTAGCCACGGAATTACTGTTTATGCGGCTCACACCAACCTTGATACTGCTAATGGTGGGATGAACGACTGGTTAGCCAAAAAGCTCCGATTAACTAATACTGAACGCTTAATTGACGCTGGCCTTGACCCAATTTCAGGCGAGAAAGTTGGTATGGGTCGGATCGGGACGCTAAACGGAACTCTGAATGCCAAAGAATTTGCCCAATATTGTATGAAAATTTTTGGTGTTAATGGTTTACGGTGGCTTGCTAACCCTGATGACTTAAATAAGCCGATTCATCGGGTAGCCATTCTTGGAGGTGCTGGTCAAGACTTTTGGCAAGCGGCGGTCAATAAGGGCGCTGATGCTTATGTCACTGGAGATGTGACTTATCATTTTGCTCATGATATGGTTGCTAATCACCTTACAGTTGTGGATCCAGGTCACCATATCGAAGCAATTTGTGAATCAGAATTGGCTAAGTTATTTGGCGAATGGAAACAACAATATAACTGGGATTTCGCAATTGTTCAGAATCAAATAAATACAGATCCATTTAACTTTATGCTTGAAAATGAAGGGAAGAATTAACAATGGCAGAAGAAAAATATGAAGGGCTATTACCACGTTTCTTACAATATGTAAAAACAGAAACCAGATCTAATCCAGATTCTGATACTGTTCCTTCAGATCCTAAAGAAACAGCATTTTTGAATGAATTGGCTGATGAATTAAAGAACTTAGGGCTTAGTAATGTTCACATTAACCCACAATGTTCATACGTTTATGCTACAATTCCTAGCAACTTGGATCATGATGTGCCAACGATTGGTTATATTTCACATGTTGATACAGCTGATTTTAACGCTCATAATGTTAACCCACAGATTGTTGAAGATTATGATGGTCAAAGTGATATCCAATTAGATGAGGACGGTCAATATGTATTAACCACCAAAGAATTTCCTAACTTGAAGAATTATCAAGGCGACACCTTAATCACAACTGATGGTTCGACGCTTTTGGGTGCTGATGATAAGTCTGGTGTTGCAGAAATTGTCACAATGGCAGCATATTACATGGCTCATCCTGAAATCAAACATGGTGAAATTAAGATTGGCCTTGGTCCTGATGAAGAAATCGGGACTGGTGCAGATCACTTTGATGTTGACGACTTTGGCGCTGATTTTGCCTATACTGTCGATGGTGGACCACTAGGTGAACTCGAATATGAAACCTTTAATGCAGCGCAAGCAGAGATTGAGATTTCAGGAAAGGACGTTCATACTGGGGTTGCAAAGGGAACAATGGTTAATGCAATCCAGGTTGCAATCGATCTTCATGACAGTTTGCCAGCTCATGAGCGGGCAGAGCGAACTGAAGGCCGTGAAGGATTCTTCCACCTCTATAAGTTTGAGGGGACAGTTGATCATGCACGAATGGTTTATCTGATTCGTGATCATGATCGTCAAACATTTGAAGAACGGAAGCACCTTCTTGAGCGCATTGTTGAAGGACTTAACAATGAACTAGGCAGCAAGCGGATTAGTATGAACCTGTATGATCAATACTATAACTTGAAGGATGCTTTGAAAGGGAAGATGGAATCAGTCGAAATTGCAAAGAAGGCAATGGAAGAACTTGATATTAAGCCAGTAATCTACCCAGTTCGGGGTGGTACAGACGGTTCCACAATTTCATATAAGGGATTGCCAACGCCAAACTTGTTTGCTGGTGGAGAAAACATGCATAGTCGTTTTGAATATGTATCACTTCAAACAATGGAAAAAGCTTTGGATGTCTTGCTCAAGATTAATGAGTTAAATGCTCAAAATTAAGATATTAGAATTTAAAAAGATCAGTTTTACCTATATCAAATAGGCATTACTGGTCTTTTTGTAAACAAATTTATTGATTTCTGCTTGCATTCAAGGTAATAGTTCGGTAAGATAGCTACTGTCCTTAATGGTAATCATTACACTTAAAGAGGGAAGAGAATGAAAAAGTATTTTATCGGCGTAACCTCACTGATAGCGGTCTTGGCAGTTATTTTGGTACTGTCATGTGTCCCGTTTAAAACAACTAATACAAATAAAAAAACAATTAGAGTAATTACTAGTTTGAGCTTTTATGGAGAAGCAGCGGAACGAGTTGCTGGGAAATATGGCCAGGTAACTTCACTAATTAATAATTCTTCAGTCGATCCTCATGACTATCAACCGGGAACGGCCCAAGCTAAACAAGTCGGTTCCGCTAATGTTGTAATTGAAAACGGCCTTGGTTATGATGAATGGCTTAATAAGATGGTTAAATCGACCAATCGAACTTCTAGTCAGGAAGTTATTAACGTTGGTAAATTAATGGATAAACATGAAGGACAGAATGAACATTTGTGGTATGAACCACAGACAATGAAAAAACTTGCTTTAGAACTCGCTGAGCAATACGGAAAGCTTGATCCTGAACACAAGGAATATTATCAAGAACAAGCGCAAACTTATATTAATTCCCTAAAACCTGTAGAACAGGAAATTGCCAAAATAAAAGCGAATGTTAGGACTGGAAATAATAAGGTTGCAGTCAGTGAGCCAGTGTTTGACTATTCTTTGTCGGCAATGGGTTATCAAATAATTGATCAACATTTTGAAAAGGCAATTGAAGATGGTAATGATCCTTCACCACAAGATATTCAAGAATTGCAAAGTGCTATTCGAAACCATGAAATTGCCTTCTTTGTAGAAAATTCACAGACAAGTGATCATGTGGTTGATGGGCTTGTTAAATTAGCAAAGAAAAACAATATCCCCGTTCTTAAAGTGACGGAAACTAAACCTAATAACGCAAAAAGTTATCAGGAGTGGATGCTTTCACAATATCGGCAACTTGCCAAAATTCAAGAGGGAGAGAAGTAGAATGTCGATTGTAGCAGTTAATGATCTGGCGGTTGCTTATGGTAATCACCAGGTAATAAATAATCTAAGTTTTAACATCAATCAAGGCGACTTTTTAGTAGTGATTGGTGAAAACGGTGTTGGTAAAACAACACTAATCCGCTCACTTTTGGGCTTTATCAAGCCGCAAAGTGGTGAGATTGATATCGATCGTCATGTGAAAATTGGCTATGTTCCTCAATTTAGAAATATCGATCGGGAATACCCACTTTCAATTCGTGATTTTATCGCATTGAACGTTTCTCACAGTATTACACCCTGGTTGAACCGTGATGAACGGCAACGAGTTGATCAAGTAATTAAAGAAACAAACTTGACGGCAATCGCAGATCGACCACTAGGCTTGGCTTCTGGTGGTGAAAAGCAACGAGCATATTTAGCACAAGCAATCTTGCCAAATCCCGAATTGTTAATTCTTGATGAATCAACAGCTAGTTTAGACGTTGAAACTAAATATGAGTTATTAGATTTAGTAACCCAATTTCAGCAGAAGGGACTAAGTGTGATGTTTGTTACGCATGATTGGGAGCTTGCACGGCATTATGGCACACGGTTCTTACAAATGACAGAAAATGGTTATTTAACTGGACCGATTAACGAACTTCCAGAGCGGAAGAAGGAGGATGAATGATGTTAACGTTAAGCTTTATGCGCCATGCGTTTATCGCTAGTACCTTCATTGCGATAGTCAGTGGTTTTGTTGGTGTTTTCGTTGTGGCACGGAACCTTTCATTCTTAACTCATACACTTTCAGAAATTGGCTTTGCCGGTGGAGCCTTCGCAGTCTTTATTGGTTGGCCTGTGTTAAATGGGATGATTCTTTTCACAATGTTAAGTTCAATCCTTGTTGGTCAAATGAGTATTAAGGAATCGCGGAGAGAAGCTGTTACTAGTGCGGTTTCGGCATTGTTTATCGGCTTGGGGATCCTTTTCCTTTCTCTTAGTACGCAGACGGCAAGCTCAGCTACTAATATCCTTTTCGGGAGTGTCGTGGGTATTAATATGGCTGAGGTTTGGCAGCTGATTATCCTATCTGTTGTTGTGATTGCAACTATTTTACTTGTTTATCGTCAACTGAAGTTCACGTCATTTGATGCGATTGGAGCACGAGTTAGCGGGATTAATGAAGCACTCTTTTCTGTAATCTTTTTGGTTATTTTAGCGCTAAGTGTTAGTGTTGCTGCGCAAATTGTTGGTTCATTGCTGATTTTCATCCTATTAACATTGCCGGCAGCAAGTGCGAAATACTTTACTCACGGGGTTGCTAAAATGATTGGCTTGGCAATTCTCTTTTCCTTACTTGGAACTTGGTTAGGGTTATTTCTTGGCTACTTAACCAATTGGCCGGTTAGTTTCTTTATTGCTGTGATTGAAGTTATTATTTACTGTGCTGCATTAACAAAACAGAAATTAAGCGGGGCAGAATAAAAAAGAGCTGGATGATTATCCAGCTCTTTTTTATTAGTTCTTGATTGAATTAAGAATTAGTTTTTTGATGGATCAGCTTTTCGTGTGATGAAGTATACACTGTTAGCGGCAATTAAGCCGAATACAACGGCCAAAATACCAGTAAGTAGGTAATCTGGTGTCATTGTTTCCAGTTGACTATCAATGTAAGCTAAGATCTCACCTAAAATGAGAGCAATAACACCACCACCGATGTTTGCTTCTAATAGTTTCACTCGGAACATCTCCTTATCCATCTCAATTAAAACAATTTTAACACTTAGTCAAAAATCCTGCTAGCCTTTCACAACATTATTTAACGACATTTGTTATAATTTGCTTGTGGAAAGGGGATGAATTCGGTGGATTTTACACCACTCCAGGTTAAAAGTTGCTATAGCTTATTAAAGAGCCCAACCAGGATTGAAAGGTTAGTGGCGACTGCTAAAGAACGAGGCTATTCTGCGATCGCTTTAACTGACCAAAATGTATTATATGGTGCGGTTAACTTCTATAACGAAGCTAAGGCGGCAGGAATAAAACCGTTAATTGGGTTGCAGTTATCAATTACTTTGGACAATGTTGACGGAACTAATTTAAATTTAGTTTTCTTAGCTAAAGATCGTAATGGCTATCAAAATCTAATGGATCTATCAACATTACAGCAGACAACTGATCGCGAACAATTGCCGTTAACGATTGAAAAGGTGCAGTCATTGTTGTCGTCACTGTATGTGATTGTGCCTCCGCAATCAACTGTGTTTACCTGGTTGAAAGATGAACATGCCGTGCTGCAAACATTACATGAAGCAGTTGATCCAGATAGTCTTCTCATTGGAATTAATCCCCTGTTAGATGAAATCCAACGATCAACCCTGAAACAACTTGCACAGAATAATGGCTTATCATTAGTTGGTATCAGTCCGGTTGACTATCTCAATGCTGATGATTTATTTGCTACAAAAGTACTCCAAGCGATTGACGCTAATGTTCAATTAGAAAATCGCAGTGAGAATGCATCACAGTTGGGACAGAACTATTTACGGAAACAATCTGAAGAAATTGCGAGTTACCAGCAAGCAGGGCTAGAGAGTGCAGCAGCCAAGACTGAGGAAATAGCTGCAAAGTGCAATGTTGATTTTGACTTTAAATCGCCAGTGCTTCCTCACTTTTCAACTCCTGACAAGCAAACTTCTGCTGAATATTTACGTTACTTATGTGTTGAGGGCCTAAAGAAAAGACGAGTTGCTCCTGGATTAACGTTAAAAGACTATCAACAACGGTTAGCCAAAGAATTAAAAGTTATCCACGAGATGGGATTCGATGATTATTTCCTCATTGTTTGGGATGTAATGCAATTTGCCCATGAAACCAAAATCACAACCGATCCTGGTCGGGGATCTGCTGCCGGATCGTTAGTCGCGTATGCATTAGCCATTACTGATATCGATCCGCTTCAATATCACTTGTTGTTTGAACGGTTTTTAAATCCAGAACGAGCACAGATGCCGGATATTGATCTTGATATTCCGGATAACCGACGAAGTGAAGTTCTTGAGTATGTTCACCAGAAATACGGTCATGAGCGAGTGGCCCAAATTATTACCTTTGGAACGTTAGCAGCCAAACAAGTTATTCGGGATGTTAGTCGGGTCTTCGGCTTAACACGATTTGCGGTAAATGAACTAACGGCTGCTTTACCGCATGGCCTGCACATTACTTTAGAAGGAAGCTTAAAGGAATCGCAACGTTTGAGGAATCTTTTAAATGATCATCCTGACTACCGATTATTATTTGATGTTGCACAAAAATTAGAGGGATTACCACGACATTATTCAATTCACGCAGCAGGGGTAGTTCTTTCGGAGAAACCCCTCCACGAAATTGTTCCCCTCCAAAATGGTAGTGAAGGATTATTAATGACCCAATTCCCTAAAGATACTGTCGAAGCATTAGGGCTTTTGAAAATGGATTTCTTAGGCTTGCGCAACCTCTCAATTATGGATAACACTCTAAAGTTGATTCGTCGCCAGAAACCTGATTTTTCTCTTTCAGAAATTTCACTTAATGATCAACAGACGTTGACGCTTTTTCAACGAGGATTAACGGATGGTGTTTTTCAGTTTGAATCGGCTGGAATTCGTGAAGTTCTAGTTAACCTTCATCCGGATAATTTTGAAGATATCGTAGCGGTGAATGCTCTTTATCGTCCAGGACCGTTAGAAAATATTCATCATTTTATTGCTCGTAAACAGGGGAAAGAACAGTATCAGTTACCTGATCCATCACTTAGGCCAATTTTAGGCTCTACTTATGGGATCCTTGTCTACCAGGAACAAGTTATGCAACTTGCCTCCGCAATGGCAGGTTTTAGTCTAGGAGAAGCCGATCTTCTTCGTCGTGCGATGAGTAAGAAGAAAAAAGCAACGATGGAGGGGATGCGGACTAAATTCCTAAACGGTGCCCAGAAGAAGGGCTATCCTTCAAAATTAGCAGAACAGGTCTTTAATTACATAGATCAATTTGCTAATTATGGGTTTAACCGGTCTCATGCAGTTGCTTATTCCAAAATGGCATTCCAAATGGCTTACTTGAAAGCTCATTATCCGGGAGAGTTTTTTACATCATTAATGAATGCGGAACCCAATATTGAAAAGTTAAAAATGCACGTTCAAGATGCGCGTTATTTTGGTGTGCAGCTTAAGGGACCACGGATTAACGAAAGTGAAGCTCATTTCTCCCTGAAAAATGGTAATTTATACTTTGGCTTTTCAGCAATTAAAGGGCTTCGTCGAGACTTTATTCAAGGAATACTTCAGGAACGCCAAAATAATGGACCATATAAAGATATTCGCAACTTTATTTCACGGCTAGCAAGCAAATGGCAAAAGCAAGAATTAATTGAACCACTCATTTATTCAGGGGCTTTTGACAGCTTAGGTTATAATCGTGCAGAAATGATTGATGCACTGCCGATGTTAATATCTGGAATCCAGTTGTTTAATAGTGCAGAGGGATTTAGTAATGATCCAGAACTACAGTCGCAGATTAATGAACGTCGGGAATATCCGTTGACAGAAAGATTGGCAAAGGAAAATGAATATCTTGGGGTTTATCTTTCTGGCCATCCTGTTTCTCAATATCAAGACTTGGCAATTCAAGTAGGAGCAAAAACCGCAAGTCAACTTCAACCAGGACAAAACGTGGTTATTCTGATGTTGGTTAACCGAATTAAGACGATTCATACAAAAAAGGATCACCGTCAGATGGCTTTCTTATCAGGAACGGATCAAACTGGTGAAATTGAAGTGACGGTTTTCCCTCGTCAATATGATCGATATCAAGATGCTTTAGAAAATAATCGTGTCTTGGTTATCTATGGTCATACAGAGCAAAGAGAGGGACATGGCCTTCAAATTATTGCCGAACAAATTCAAGATGCTGATAAGCTTCGTCAAAAACGGATCGGATCTCAGCAAAGATGGTTTTTGAGAATCTTATCGCAAAAAGATAATCCACAGGTTCTTAACCAGCTCTACAAATTTATGGAACAACATCGTGGACCAGTTCCAGTGATTATTTACTATCCAGAAAATGATCAAAAAATGATGCAGCCACGATCACGGTGGTTGAATAATCGTAATGAGACCCTTCAAGGCTTGATTAAAATCCTTGGAAAAGGGAATGTCGTTCTTCAAAATTTGAAGAGTTAACTTAATAAAATTAAGACTTAATGAGATTTAATAAATGATAGCGGTTTCTTGACAGCTTTTCACAAAAAAGTACAGACACGGATTTTGAAAAGTGCTATCATAAGGCTGTGCAAATGAGGTATGCGATTGCAAACCGCAGTTGATGCATAAATGCAAAGGAGAGATTCATTTATGAAGAAAACCAAGATTGTAAGTACACTTGGTCCTGCAAGTACAGA
>JAHLFK010000026.1 GCA_018883805.1 Candidatus Limosilactobacillus merdavium
GTAAGAATGCTTATGCAACTTATATTCTTGCGTTAGTTGATAGTGCATTTCAAGATGGTCAGGGAATCGGTGGCTGGTTTAATCAGGTTGCAGCAGCGCTTGATCTGATTAATAAAGGATTAGATGAACAAGTCATTACTAATGTGATTGAAACACAATTATTGGTTCGTTTCGGGGTTGCACCGACTTAGGATCATTGTGTTGTTTGCGGTCGGGATGATATCCCGCTAGATTTCTCTGAAAAATATGGGGGAATGTTATGCAGGAACCACTGGCACCTTGATGAACGGAGAATGCATCTTGATCAGAGGACAGTCTATTATTTGCAGAGATTTGCTGTTCTTAACTTGCAAAAATTAAATTCGATTAATATTAATCCCGCTACTAAAAAGCGGCTGCAGTTTGTGCTCGATTCGCTGTATGATGACGAAGTGGGCTTAAATTTAAAAAGCAAACGTTTCATTCGGCAAATGAGTCAATGGGAAGATAAATTAAAAAAATAACCTCTTAGTGATTGACATTTATTCAATGATTATCTATCATAAATCACGTATTTAAATATATTTACGGCAAAGACGAAGAATAAGCTAATAGTTATTAATGATGTAGCGACGGGAGGGTAGTGAAAGCTCTCGCATTAAGCTATTAGCAGGGCACTTTAACAGCTGTATTAACTAAGCTGTTTTGTAGAGATACAAAAAAGCAGGGTGGAACCGCGAATTAACTCGTCCCTGTAGAAATTGGTCGCAGACTAGTTTCTACAGGGATTTTTTGAAAGGAAGAGTTTTGATGTCTGATAAATTGAGTGTTCAAGATATTATTTTTACACTTGAAAAGTACTGGGCAAAACAGGGCTGCATGTTAATGCAAGCTTATGATAACGAAAAGGGTGCAGGGACAATGAGTCCATATACCTTCTTACGGGCAATCGGTCCTGAGCCTTGGAATGTTGCTTATGTTGAACCATCACGGCGGCCGGCTGATGGACGATATGGTGAGAACCCTAACCGGCTATACCAACACCATCAATTCCAAGTACTCATGAAGCCATCACCAGATAATATTCAAGAATTATATCTTGGTAGTTTACGTGAATTGGGGATTGAGCCTCTCGAACATGATATCCGATTTGTTGAAGATAACTGGGAAAACCCTTCAATGGGTTGTGCCGGTGTTGGTTGGGAAATTTGGCTCGACGGGATGGAAGTTACCCAATTTACTTACTTCCAAGTAGTTGGTGAATTACCAATGAACCCTGTAGCTTCGGAAGTTACGTACGGATTGGAACGATTGGCTGAATATATTCAAAACGTTGACTCAGTTTACGATCTTGAATGGGCTGATGGTGTTTTATATGGTGATATTTTCAAGGAACCAGAATATGAACACTCAAAGTACGCATTTGAAGAAAGTAATCAAGATATGCTTTTGGAAGCATTTAATAATTACGAGAAAGAAGCAAAACGTTTGATTAAGCTGGGCCTTGTTCACCCTGCATATGATTACGTATTGAAGTGTAGTCATACCTTTAACTTACTTGATGCTCGAGGTGCTGTATCAGTTACTGAACGTGCTGGTTACCTCCACCGGATTCGGATTATGGCAAAATCAATTGCTAAGGCCTTTGTTGAAGAACGGCGGAAGCGTGGATTCCCATTGATTCATGATGAAAAGCTTCGGCAAAAGACTGTTGATGAATATACCAAAAAGGCAGAAAAAGCAAAGCAGCGGGCAGCTAAGCAAGCTGCAAAGAAAGCTCAAAAGGGGGATAAGTAATAATGGCTAACTCATACCTATTAGAAGTTGGGGTTGAAGAAATGCCTGCTCACGTTGTAACGCCAAGTATCAAGCAGTTACATCAACGAGTAGCTAACTACTTAAAAGAACAACGAATTTCTTTTGATGAAATTCAAGAATTTGCGACCCCACGGCGAATGGCGCTTTTGATTCATGGCCTGAGTGAAAAACAACCAGACGTTGATGAATCAGTTAAAGGACCTGCAAAGAAAATTGCTCAAGATGCAGATGGTAATTGGACTAAGGCTGCGATCGGTTTTACTCGTGGCCAAGGTGCAACAGTTGATGATATTGAATTTAAGGACGTTAAAGGCGTTGAATATGTTTTTGTTGAAAAGCATATCGCTGGTAAGCCAGTTTCTGAAGTTCTTAAAGGATTACCAGATGTAATTACTTCAATGACCTTCCCAACCTTAATGAAGTGGGGTTACAACAACCTTCAATTTATCCGGCCAATTCGCTGGTTAGTTTCACTTTTGAACGATCAAGTTGTGCCATTTAAGATTCTTGATATTGAAGCAGGACGGACTACTCGTGGTCATCGTTTCTTAGGCCATCAATTTGATTTGCAACAAGCAACTGATTATGAAGAAGCTCTTCATAATGACTTTGTAATTGCTGACCAAGCTAAGCGGAAGCAAGTCATCGAAGATCAAATTGATAAGATTGTCTCTGCTAATGACTGGGTAATTGATAAGGATCCTGATTTACTAGAAGAAGTTAATAACCTTGTTGAATGGCCAACAGCCTTCTCAGGTTCTTTTGATAAGAAGTACCTTATTCTTCCAGATGCTGTCTTAATTACATCAATGAAGGACAATCAACGTTTCTTCTACCTTCGTGATCACGAAGGCAACTTAATGCCAAACTTTATTGCTGTGCGGAACGGGAACACTGATTACCTGGAAAATGTTATTAAGGGTAATGAACGGGTCTTAGTTCCTCGGCTTGAAGATGCAAAGTTCTTCTATGAAGAAGATCAAAAGATCTCCATTGATGAATATGTTGAACGCTTGAAGCGGGTTAGTTTCCATGACAAGATTAGTTCGATGTATGATAAGATGCAACGAGTTGCAGTTATTGCTGGAGTAATTGGTAAGCGGTTGAACTTCACTGATGAAGAATTAGCTGACCTTGATCGAGCTGCACATATTTACAAGTTTGATTTAACTACGCAAATGGTTGGTGAATTTGCTGAATTACAAGGGGTAATGGGTGAAATTTATGCCAAGCTCTTTGGTGAAAAGGCAGATGTCGCTCAAGCAATTCGTGAACACTATATGCCAATTTCAGCAGAAGGGGCATTGCCAGAAAGTAAGATCGGCGCAGCCTTAGCAATTGCCGACAAGATTGACAGCATCATGAGCTTCTTCGCCGTTGATATGATCCCAAGTGGTTCTAATGATCCATATGCATTACGGCGGCAAGCATTTGGTATTGTTCGGATTATTGCAGATCGCAATTGGCACTTGCCATTACTTAACATTCAACCAGAAATTGTTAAAGCATTTGCCGAAGCTAACCTAGATGTTGATGTTGACATTACCAAGAATGCTGACCAAGTTCGGGCATTCTTTATGGATCGGATTCACCAGTTATTGAGTGGTCAACATATGAAGCATGATGTTATTGATGCTGTTACTGATACCCAGACTAATGATATTGAAAATGTCCTTGATGCTGCTAAGGCAATTAAGGAACATCATGACGATGACAATTTCAAGAGTGTCATTGAAGCACTTACTCGGGTATTACGGATTGCTAAGAAGGGAACAGCAGATGCTGAAGCCCAAGTTGATCCAAGTCTCTTTGTTAACCCATCAGAACAAAAGTTGTATGATGCGGTAAATGATTTGACAGCACAGGTTGATCACCGAACTGTTGATGAGAATTTTGCAGCGCTTCGTTCACTTGCACCAATCATTAGTGAATACTTCGATGAAAACATGATTATGGACAAGGATGAGGCAATTAAGAATAACCGTTTAACCCAATTAGGGATTTTGGCACGACAAACAGCCCTTATTGGTAATTTAGATAAATTAATTGTTAAATAAGCCTTTTTAATTGTATTGTTGATTACTTGTGGTATCATATATATTAGTTAATTTTGGCTAAATAGTTATGGAGGTCGCATTCCGATGAGGTTGCGGCCTTTCGTAACTGTAACAAGCTTATATTGGGGGTGTTGGCTAATGGCAAGAATACCGTCTGAAGTTATCGATCAAGTTCGGAATTCGGTTGATATTGGTGACGTGATTGGTCGTTATGTTCAACTCCATCAATCGGGGAAGGGATTTGTTGGTCTTTGTCCATTTCATGAGGAGCAAACCCCTTCCTTTTCTGTGAATGAGCAAAAGCAATTCTATTACTGCTTCGGTTGCGGTCGTGGTGGTAACGTATTTCAGTTTTTGATGGAATTGAAGCATATCCCATTTACTGAAGCTGTAGCTGAAGTAGCAGAGTTAGCGAATATTGATTTACCATCACAATATGTGAATAATGGTGGAGAAAGGACAAGCCAAGAAAAGAATACTCCTGCTGGAAAGATTATGGCGATGCATGAAGAAGCAGTTAAGCTTTATCACCATATTCTCCTTAATACTCCAGCAGGTGCTCAAGCGCTAAAGTACCTAAAAAATCGGGGAATGACAGAAGAGTTAATTAATGACTTCAATCTTGGCTTTGCTCCTGAACAACGGATTCTCAAACCGTTTCTTGAACAAAAATTTGATGACTACCAGTTGTTAAGGAAGTCAGGACTTTTTGTTGAAGATAGTGGTGGCCAGTTGCATGATCGATTTGTAAATCGAGTAATGTATCCTTTGAAAAACCAAAACGGTCGAGTAATTGGTTTTTCTGGCCGAGTAATTGGTAAAGTCCCCGATGATACCCCTAAGTATTTAAACAGCCCTGAAACACCAATCTTTAATAAACGGCGAACATTATTTAATTTCGATGTTGCCCGTAAGGAAGCACGGAAGGATAATAAGATCTACCTTTTTGAAGGATTTATGGATGTTATTTCAGCGTATAACGCTGGGGTAAAGAACGGGGTTGCTTCAATGGGAACGAGCTTGACAGAAGAGCAAGTTGTGGAACTTGGAAGAACGGTCAAGCAGGTTGATATCTGTTATGACGGTGATTCGGCAGGTCAAAATGCCATTGATCGCGCAATTACTCTTTTTCAGGATCATCAACCACGAGGGATGGAATTACGAGTAGTTCAATTACCTGCAGGGGTTGATCCTGATGAATATGTTCAACAAAACGGCCCTGAACAATTTGTTAAGTATTTGACAGATCAGGAAGAAACTTCAGTAGATTTTTATTTGCGCTTCTATCGGACAAATAAGAATTTGAATAATCAAAATGAATTAATTTCATATTTAGACCAAGCATTACAATTGTTGGCGACACTTCCTTCACAATTAGAGCAGGATATGTACCTAACAAAGCTTGCTAAAGAGTTTGATTTGGATAAGGTGACCCTGAAAGGGCAGTTAGCCAACATTAGCCAACGATTAGGGGTGAAACATCGTCAGTCGAAAGCTGAAGGTTATTCTAGTTCGAGTTACCAAGTGCCAGCACCGGTGCAAGTAGCACAGCCTACAAGAACAATTAAGCGAACTGAGCTAGCTGAACAGTTGTTGCTTAGGTATATGTTGCATGATCCTGAAGTTTGGTCCCATGTAACAGCAATTAGTGATTTTCATTTTGCACATGAGCGTTATCAAACGTTATACTTATTAGGAGAAAGCTATTTTTCCGAGCATGGTGAATATTCAGCTGCCGGCTTGATGGATTATTTGAAAGAAGACGATTTAAGGTCAACTCTAGGTCAAATTGAGCAATTAAATGTTGATGATACGGTTGATATGCAATTAATTGATGATTGCATACAGCTGATTCGTGAGCAAGTACCGTTGTCGCAGCAGATAAAGGAATTAAAGTCACAGATTAGTGAAGCAAGTTCACTGAATAATAGTGAGTTAGCAACCCAACTAACGATGAAACTAATAAAATTATTAAAGAAGCAACAAGAATTAAAGACGGAGGAGACTAATTAACATGGCAAAAAGTAAAAAGAAAGAAACCATCATTTCAAATAGTGACAACTTTGATCAAAAAAAGTATGATACCGCCGTTGGTAAGTTAATTCGGACTTACAAGAAGCGTAAGCATATTGAATACAATGAATTAACTGAGCTTGTTGCTAAGCCATTTGAATTGAATGCTGATGGGATCGATAATTTACTTCAAAATGTTGAAGATTCCGGTATTAGTGTTGTTGATGAAAATGGTGATCCAGATCCACGTGCTTTAAAGGCAACTGAAAAGTTATCACAAAAGGCAATGAAGGATACTTCTGCACCAACTGGGGTTAAGATTAATGATCCTGTCCGGATGTACTTGAAGGAAATCGGTCGGGTTAACTTGTTGAGTGCGGACGAAGAAGTTGCATTGGCTTTGCGGATTGAAAAAGGTGATGAAGAAGCTAAGCAAGAATTAGCTGAAGCTAACCTTCGTTTGGTTGTTTCAATTGCTAAGCGGTATGTTGGTCGGGGAATGCAATTCCTTGACTTGATCCAGGAAGGTAACATGGGCTTGATGAAGGCCGTAGAAAAGTTCGATTACCGGCGTGGATTTAAGTTTTCAACTTACGCAACTTGGTGGATTCGTCAGGCGATCACACGGGCAATTGCTGACCAAGCACGGACAATTCGGATTCCTGTTCACATGGTAGAAACCATTAATAAGTTAATCCGTATTCAACGGCAATTATTACAAGATCTTGGTCGTGAACCATTACCAGAAGAAATCGGTGCTGAAATGGATATGCCAACTGAGAAGGTTCGTAATATCCTTAAGATCGCTCAAGAACCAGTTTCACTTGAAACGCCAATTGGTGAAGAGGATGACTCACACCTTGGTGACTTTATTGAAGATCAAGACGCAACAAGTCCAGCTGACCATGCTGCTTATGAAATGATGAAGAAGCAACTTGAAAACGTTCTTGACACTCTGACTGACCGTGAAGAAAATGTTTTGCGTTTACGGTTTGGCCTTGATGATGGTCGTACGCGGACATTGGAAGAAGTTGGGAAAGTCTTCGGCGTTACTCGTGAACGGATTCGGCAGATTGAAGCTAAAGCATTACGGAAGCTTCGTCACCCATCACGTTCAAAGCAATTAAAGGACTTCCT
>JAHLFK010000027.1 GCA_018883805.1 Candidatus Limosilactobacillus merdavium
GGATAAATAAAAACGGCATGACCACTTTGCGCCTGTTTGTTGACAGCTTGAGTAAACTTATTTAACTGATGAAAATTTGTGGGAATCGGTAGTATTCCAGCAAATGGTAGCAAACGGCCAACAATAAAATTCCCTAAATTAGCTGGAGTGGCAATAATATTCACAAATCGGTGTGGCAACAAATGAAAAGCTATCAATGCATCGCCCTGAGTTTGTGTATGATTACCGTAAACAAAACAGCCTTTTCCTTGATACTTTTTTATTTTTTCGCCAGCTATTACTTTAGACCGGGTTATGAAATGAAAATATAACCAGGCTATGACATCGGCAATGCCCGTGATAAGAACACGTAATCCAAACCATCCTTTACCATGATGTAGCCATCGATAATTTTTTGGTAATTGATATTGTTGATTACCACTATTAATGAAATCGTCGCTATACGTTTGATAAAAATAATTTTTTCCTTTTTTCATTAAATAATATCTGATTTTCCCAAATGAGTAATGAAATGACTGTATTAAAAAACCTGGATCATAGCTTTAAATGGCTAACAATAAGATCCAGGTCTTTTCGTAAGTCAAATTCTAAAGCCAACACGTAACCTCGGAACTAATGGTACTTACTCACTTAATTAATAAAATAGTAAATTCAAAGTTAATGGTTCTTCCGATATCCATAATAGAATTGCAGGCATGCAATCACGACATTAATCCAGTTCATCCATAAGAAGCATGTTGCAATGCCACCCGCTACATGACTTACGCCATAGAACACCCAAAAACCAATGATAATAGCAACAACATTAATCCAAGCAAATGTTTTCTGGAGTCCTTGATTATTAAGTTGGAACCACATCCAAATAACATTAATAACAAACCAAATTGCTAAAATCCAAAAAATTGTACTAAACATAGTAAACACCTCCGATTGATTAAAACTATGCCTTAACTGGAATCAAGTCAGATAATCCCTTTGGTTCCTTACCTCGGTAACCAAGCCAAACAAATACAAATCCTAATACGCAGCACATAACAGCAATCCATACCAATGAGCTGATAAATGGTGTAGTGTGACCAATTCCAGCCATAACATTAGATGTTGCTTGAATTCCTTGATACATTGGGGTGTACTTGCTAAGCCAGTTATAGAATGATGACATTGCAAAACGTGGTACGATTGCCCCACCTGCAATTACTTGAGAAGTAAATAGTGGTAACTGAATAATGATGCTTGGTAATCCACCGCAAAGCAATGCCAGCATACTTGAAATTTCAAACACAGCAACATCAAAGAGCCAAGCAATACCAAACATGCCCATGAAGTTGTCAACATGTTCAACACAAAGAAGTGCCAAACTAGCAACAATTGACGTTACAGTTGCTAAAAGAATTCCTGAAACCTGCATACTCATGAAAGCAGTATATTTATTACCAATTGCAAAACGTACCGAAGTAAAGAGAATTACTAGAACAATTGATGCAAGCATCATTCCCAGGTACTGACCCATATTAAAGAACATTGGTGTTTGTTGATACTTGTAGTTATCATGATGAGTACCAACGTATTCACTCTTGCTGGTTAATTGTGAAGTAGCACGTTTAGCAGTTGCACTTGCCCGTGCCATTACTTGCTTTTGTGCTTGAGCTTGTGCCTTTTGTTGTGCTTGTTGTGCCATCTTAGGTGCTTGAGATGTTAGTTGTGGGTTAGCTTTAATTCGTGCTTGAATTTGAGCTTGAACCTTTGATTGCATTTCAGACTTCATTTGGCTTTCCATCTGCGGTTGCATTTGACGAGCAATCATTCCAGCCATCGTCTTTGATTGAATTTGTTCCTTAACTTTACTGTTAATTTGACTAACAGCAGTCCGCTGTGCCATTGTTTCAATCATTCCGTTCGCCGTGCCCCGATAATACTTCAATTGAACAGGCCGTCCTGATTGCACATCAGAACTGAACCCTTGAGGAATGATTACAACCATTGAAACATCGCGGTTCTTAATTTGCTTTTTAATTCCAGCATCAGTTTTTTTAGCTGTAACTTCTTTAAAAGGTAAATTATTCTGTAACCCTTTCTTCATCTGCTGCGAAATTTGCTAATTATCCCGATCTACAACTGCTACCCGCATATTATCTACATTATTAGGTAACTTGCTGAAGCCAGGAATCAACGTCCAAATAAAACTTAACGTGACAACGGCTGCAATGCCCATCACAATCCAGTTTAATTTTTGTTTAAACCAAGTTTTCATAGCTATAAGCCTCCTTATGTTGAATGAACGCTCATTCATTTACGACTATAATTTATCTCTTTTAAGATTTATTGTCAAGCAAAATTCAAAAAAATACATTGTTTCATCTTGGTCATTACTGTTTAAACCTTTACTTGGTGGGCCTTTGTGAATATGCTTAAAGAAGAAATAATAATTGGCATTTTTTCTATTTGGCAGATTGCAAGAAATAAGTTAACAATTATCATGTAAGTTTCTAAAAAAGACTTCAATTGGTGTTTGCCAATTTAAACATTTCATTGGTCTCGAATTAAGCCACCAATTGATTGCAATTAATTCATCATTGGATATTTGTTCAATAGGCTTGCCTTTTGGGATAAATCGGCGGAGAACTCGATTCCTGTTTTCATTGGATCCACGTTCATGAGGAGAATAAGCGTGTGCGAAAAACATTGGCTTGTTTATCAAATCTTCGATTTGATGATAATTGGCAAATTCTTTTCCATGGTCAACAGTCAGTGATTTTAAATTGGCGCCTAGATGACGGGCCAGTGTAATAATAGCTTTAGTCATTGATTGACTGTCACGCCCATCTAAACGTTGAACGATTGTTAAGCGGCTTAATCTTTCTGTGAAAGTAGCGACTGCTTGCCCCTTCATTTTACCTGAAAGTACAGTATCTGCTTCGAAATGACCAAAGGTCGTTCGTTGTGCTACTTCACGAGGACGTGTATCAATTGAACGTCCATGGCAAAAAGTACCACGAGTTTCTTTAGCTCGATGGCGCCTAATACCATGGTCAGGAAGATCGCTTAAACTGATTTCTAGTTTGTTTTGATCAATCCAGTTATAGATGGTTTTAAAGCTCAGCTGCAGTGTATGTGCTACTTGCTCTGCCGACCATTTTTCAATTAGTATCTTATCCTCAATATATTGCTTTAATCCTGAAGTAAAGTGTGACTTAGCTCCACGTTGAGTGATTTGATCACGATGCTGTTTTTCTGCCCTTCGGGCATTATAAGATCCAGGTAATCGATGTAATTCTTTAAAAACTGTGGTTCGAGAAAATCCAATGCGACTAGCAATTTGACCTAAAGAATAATGTTCTTTGTGCAAAGTTTCGATGACAACTCGATCTTGAAATGATAATATAGTGGTGCCCATAAAGGTCCTTCTTTATTGGATTAGTTTAGCGACACCATTAAAGACCTTTATGGGTTTTCTTGTCCACTTATTTAACTGTTAACTTAAATACTACAATCTACAGTTATATAATAAATATGATTATCTTGGGAGGCTTAATCGAAATGAATAAAAAACATCTAATGATTGTTTCAGTCGCAGGGCTTGCACTCTTGGCAGCCGGGTGCAGTTCACAAAGTTCACCAACTAATGATGGTAATTCTTCAAGCCTATTAACTAGTAAATCCAGTACTAAGGTTAGTGCAGATAATTTATCACCTCAGGAGATGGTGAGTCTCGTTACAACCTATGCTGGTAATAAATATGGCGAACAATGGTATCAAACTGCTAAGGATGCAAAAAAAGACGGCCTAGAAGTAGACCTGTATCCAGCTGATCATTATAAGTTATCCGATAATGGACAAGGCGTTGCCTATAATGTAAAAGCATCTGGTAAATCTTCAAATCTGGTTTATACCGTTAATGGAGATAATGTCACTATTTATAAAAATGCCAGTGGCAACAACAGCGGTAAAAAGTTAACTACTGTTAGCCGTTCTTCAATGGTTAATACTGTTAACAACCAGGGACAAGGTAGTTTTGTCAAACAATTATCACAAAATGCCCAAGTAAACGATAAACGCGGTGGCAGTTCTTCCACATCTACAAGCAATGACTCTTCAACTAAATCCGGAAAATACGGTAATGAAGGACCTATTACAGTTCCTAGTGAAATGCGTGGCACCTGGTATTCAGAGGATAATGATTCATCTTCTACTGTTACTTTCGGAAAGAATACTTTCCAATACCAAGGTGACGATGCAGATGGTTCTGATGGTTCTAATAGCCTTTCCCACCTTTACAAGCAAAACCCTTCGTTTGCAAAAAACGAAGATAATATGACCGATCAAGGAATTGAAGAAGCAACTAAGAATTGGAGTAGAACTAGTTTTTGGGATTGTCATGGAATGCATTGGTTAAACATACAAGGATGGTGTCAAGGTGCCGGTGATGGTTCCTTCTTTGCTGTCCATACTGAGACAATTGATGGTAAGAAAGTTAAAGTTCTAGTTCAAGCTGGTGGTGCAACTATTGCAACAGACGCTGTTTATTACCAGACTCAAAGTCTTGCTCACCAAAATAAAGATACTGAATTTGATGATCTTCACTACGCCGACGACGATTAGTTTAATTCCACAAATGCAAAACATCCACTTCTGGATTATTTAAATCTCAGAAGTGGGTGTTTTAGTTTGTCGTTAATAATGCGCTTAATCGTTCGATATGATGCTCCATAACGTCAATTTGCGGTATTGCTAAACTAATACCATTAAATGCTAATGGCAGCTCTGTACAGCCAAGAATGACTGCATCTAATTGTTTAGCTTGTGCGTCCAACATAAACTAAAAAAACTCCCAGAGTTAGAACTCTAAGAGTAAAGGTCACTGTGATATTTGATTTAATTTTCTGGTTCGTAAACCAAGTGATCATTAATAAAGGAACGGAATCCTTGTTCAGCAAGTTCACGGCCGTAGCCTGAGTGCTTAACACCGCCAAATGGTAGTTCAGGTAATGAAGCCCATCCAGAATTGATCCAGCTCATCCCAGTATCAATTTGAGCAGCTACTTTACGAGCTTCAGAAACGTTCTTAGCAAAGACAGTGTTTCCTAACCCGTAACTAGAGTCATTGGCAATGTCAATGGCTTCTTGAACATCATGGTACTTGTATACAGACATCACTGGCCCAAACATTTCTTGATCAAAGATTGGGTTGTCCTTCGTAATATTGGTCAAGATTGTTGGCATAAAGAATTGACCTTCCAGATCAACTGGTTGATTCCCATAAACAACCTTCGCACCATTAGCAATAGCTAGGTCCACTTGCTTTTGTAACTTCCGCTTGGCCTTTTCTGAATTCATTGGTGCCAGAGTGGTGCTTGGATCCATTGGATCACCCATCTTAACACTGCTGAAAATCTCCTTAGCGCGTTCCAAGAATTCATCATAGAGGTTATCTGGAATGATGAAGCGCTTGGAAGACGTACATACTTGACCAGCATTGTATAGACGAGCCGAATAGATAATTGATGCAAGTTCATCAATATCAGCGTCTGGTAGCACAATAAATGCGTCATTACCACCGAGTTCCATAGTGCTCTTCTTAAGATTCTTAGCAGCCTCAGTAGCAACTGCTTGTCCACCACGTTCAGAACCAGTCAGGCAAACCCCTTGAACCCGCTTATCAGCGATGATGGCTCCAACTTGGTCATAGCTGACAAACAAGTTAGTTAAGCTGCCTTCAGGAGCTCCTGCTTCCTTAACAAGATCAGCAAATGCTTGGGCAGAAGTTGGACAGTTAGATGCGTCCTTTAATACCATTGGGTTTCCTGCTAGAAAGTTAGGGATAAAGACCCGTGCAATTTGATAAAATGGGAAGTTCCAAGGTTCAACCGCCATTAAAATTCCTGTAGCTTGGTGCAGAACATAACCATTACCAGATTCAGTATAAATTGGCGTTGGTGCTAGATATTGGTCGGCACGTTCAACATAGTAATCACAGAATGAAGCACAAAGTTCAACTTCACCTTCGGACTCACCAATTAATTTCCCCATATCGTGGGTCATAATTGTGGCCAATCCATGTTTTCTTTCACGAAGCAATTCCCCTAAACGGGTAATGATTTGCTTTCGTTCTGCTAATTCACCACCGTTTCGCCACTTTAGGTATAAAGC
>JAHLFK010000028.1 GCA_018883805.1 Candidatus Limosilactobacillus merdavium
TTTAAGTGCGTCATTTGACGGACATCCTTTCATATAGGTTTGGTTCACTTAATATGATACCTGATGTCACGCCGAATGGCGTTTTTTATTTACCACCAACTGGGTGGCTAACTTCATTCTATAATCCACCAAAAATAAAAAGTCATAAGGAATTTATAGCGGTGATCGCTCACTGCCGAGTTCCCTATGACTTTTTAGTTTGGTTAAATATTAGCAATATATCTAATTTGATCAAAATTAACAATATAGTTAACGTTATGACTTTTCACTAAGTATCGTTTATTACCAATTGCTTTAATGATTCCACGAACATTGACTGGATAGCCATCGTTATTAATAGGCATTAATTGCAGAAAAACATTTAACTTATCCTCGATTGCTTTTTTTAAGAACGAGAGTCGTTGATTAGTAGGTTGTTGGTTTAGTAGATTAATATGTGCCGGTTTAAATGAAAAGTCATCATCCAATAATTGTTGTAATTTATCGTTAATAAGTGCTGATGCAGATTTGATTATAGATGGTTCTCTTTGCATTTCAAACATCTCCGAACATTTGTTTGTGATTATATTATACGAACAAGCGTTCAGGATTGCAATAGCTAATTTGAAAAAATTCGCAAATCGAGATGGTTGATTTTAGTGTCCATTTAGTGCATTATAGTAATAATACGTTATATTGAATAGGAGCATTAGCATGGCAAAAAGGGGAATGTTAATTGTACTTTCAGGTCCTTCCGGTGTAGGTAAGGGAACTGTACGTAAGGCAATTTTTGATTCAAACGATAACGATTTTCAATATTCTATTTCGATGACAACACGGAAACCACGTCCCGGTGAAAAGAACGGGGTTGACTACTACTTTGTTTCTAAAGAAGAATTCGAACACGAAATTCAAACTGGTGGAATGCTCGAATACGCAAAGTATGTTGACAATTATTATGGGACCCCATTAAAATATGTTAATGAGACCTTGGATTCCGGGAAGGATGTTTTCCTCGAAATCGAAGTTAAC
Source organism: Candidatus Limosilactobacillus merdavium (assembly GCA_018883805.1). Taxonomy (GTDB): domain Bacteria; phylum Bacillota; class Bacilli; order Lactobacillales; family Lactobacillaceae; genus Limosilactobacillus; species Limosilactobacillus merdavium. Next base: position 1,012 of record JAHLFK010000028.1, read on the forward strand.
GGTGCAATGCAAGTTCGTTCTAAGAGTCCAGATGGTGTCTTCATTTTCTTAACTCCACCTGACTTGGATGAATTAAAACAACGGTTAATTCACCGTGGCACTGATAGTATGGAAGTTATTAACAAGCGTATTCGTAAGGCTTTCGATGAAATTCGGATGATGCAAAATTACGATTATGCAGTTGTTAATGATGAAGTACCAAACGCTGTTGCAAAAATTAAGAACATTATTCGTACCGAACGTCTACGGGTTAACCGAGTAATGCCACGTTATCTTGAAATGTTAGGAGATTCAGCACAATGAGTCTTTTCCCATCAGTTGATGAACTGTTAAAGCGGATTGATTCACGGTATTCACTTGTTATGCTTGCAAGTAAGCGAGCTCACGAACTGGAACGTGGATCTGCACCACTTCTTGACCACTATTATTCAAGCAAGCCAGTTGGTAAGGCATTGGAAGAAATTGAAGCCGACAAGGTTACAATTGACCCTGACCACACTGAAGACTTACAAGATTAGTCGATAAAGTGGATATATAAATTAAGGCATTCGTAATTTCTAGATGTTAATTGTCTGAGGTTACGGATGCTTTTATTTTTGAGAGACGGCAAATGATGTCGACGATGATATAATCGTTATTGGACTATAAATTTGGAGTGGTAAAAATGGCAAAAATAGCAGTATATATGACCGGGGGAATTGCCCTCTATAAGGGAATTGAAGTTATTCGTCAGTTAGAAAAGAACGGTAATCAAGTTCGGGTTGCGATGACGGCTTCTGCTACTAAACTGGTTTCTCCAGTAACTTTACATGCGCTAACTCACCAGCAGGTCTTAACCTCTCTTTGGGATCAAAATAATTCACCAGTTCCCCATATTGAGTTGGCTGACTGGTCAGACTATGCGGTTATCCTGCCAGCCACGGCCAATATTATTGCTAAAATGGCAAATGGGATTGCGGATGATGCAGTTTCAACAGCAATCCTTGCTACAGCTGCTCCTAAAATAGTTGTCCCTGCGATGAACACGAATATGTGGGAAAACGTCGCTGTTCAGCGAAACATCGACCAGCTCAAACAAGATGGGGTAACGATCATTGAACCGGCAACTGGGATGCTTGCTGAAGGATATGAGGGTAAGGGAAGATTACCTGAACCTGAGGATATCACGGCACAACTTTTTCCAATTATTAACGGAACTAATAATGGAATATTAACTGGAAGGAAAATCTTGATTACTGCAGGTGGAACCCGTGAAGCTCTTGATCCAGTTCGCTTTATTGGTAATCGTTCCTCTGGTAAGATGGGAATTGCCATTGCTAACGCAGCAGCACAGGCAGGTGCAACAGTTGAGCTTGTACTGGGCCAAATTTCTGTCCCGCAGCCACAGAATTCTCATATTAATATTTACCGAGTTGAGAGTACTGAACAGATGCAACAAAAAGTTCAACAACTTTTTCCAGCTGCTGATATTTTAATTATGGCTGCTGCCGTTGCAGACTTTCGACCAGCAGTACTTGCCGAACAAAAGATTAAAAAACAAAAGGATCAAGATGGACTCAGTATTCAACTTGTCAAAACAACTGATATTCTAAAGACAACTGCCGCACAGAAGCGATCAGATCAATTTGTAGTTGGCTTCGCTGCTGAGACGACTGATTTACTTCAAAATGCTAATAAAAAGCTTAACGAGAAGCATGCAGATTTAATTGTTGCTAATAGCGTAGCGTTTAGCCATAGTGCTTTTGGAAGTGATCAAGATCAAGTGACGATTCTTGAAGTTGATCAAGAACCTGCAAAGTGGCCAGAGATGACTAAACAAGAGGTCGCACGAAAATTAATTCAACTAATAGCTCAAAAAGTAAAGTAAGGTGAAAAGAGTGGCACAATTAGCACAGGTAATCGTTGATGTTCCGACAATGCAGACTAATCAACCCTATACGTATCAGGTGCCAACTCGCCTTGAAAACCAAATTAAGTTAGGAATGCGGGTTGTTGTTCCTTTCGGTAACGGCAAACGTCAAGTACAGGGTTTTGTTGTTGGATTGGATCAACCAACTCAATATGATGGTCAGTTAAAGCCAATATCAGCATTGATGAACCTTCAACCAGTGGTTAACGATGAAATGCTTAAGCTAAGTAAATGGTTAGCAGATCAAACTTATGCTTTTTGGATTTCGAGTATCTATACAATGCTGCCAAATATGCTCAAGGCTAAGTCAACTCGGGTGGTTAAACTGATTGATGAAGTTGATGAACAGGTTGCTTTTGATGTTTTTCATGGAAAAGATGAATTAGACTTTGCAACAGTTCAGTCAGAGCCACAAATAGTTAGCCTATTATTAAAGCTACAGAAACAGGGGAAAGTAAAGTTCGAATACCTTGTTACTGATAAGGCTAAAGCGAAAACGACTGTTGGTATTCGGCCACAGTTAGACTTCGAGGGACTTGAAGATGCACGGACTTCACTTCATACAAATGCTCATGCACAAAATCGCTTATTATCTTACCTGCAAAGTATTGTTGGTAAGACGGTAAAGCAAACGGATGCTGAAAAGGTGAGTGGTCTCAAAGCGGCAACATTTAACATTGGTGCACAAAAGGGTTGGCTAAAAAAAGTTCCCGTAGAAGTCTATCGAACGCCGGAAAGTGAAGGGCAGCTGCCAGATGATCACCACCTTGCTAAACCGCTTAAGCTAAACGATGAACAGCAAGCTGCAGTTGATCAGATTAATGCAGCAGTTGATCAATCCAAAAGTAAAGTTTTCCTCCTTGAAGGGGTCACTGGTAGTGGGAAGACTGAGGTTTATCTACAGTCCATTGCTGAAGCACTTCAAAAAGGAAAGACAGCATTGATGCTTGTTCCAGAAATCTCACTAACTCCCCAGATCGTTAACCGGGTGCGTCGCCGGTTCGGTTCGAAAGTGGCTGTTCTCCATAGTGGACTTTCAAACGGTGAACGGTTTGATGAGTGGCGACGAATAAGCCGCGGCGAGGCACAAGTTGTAGTCGGTGCCCGTTCTGCGATTTTTGCACCATTAAAAAATTTAGGCATTATTATTCTCGATGAGGAGCATGAGTCAAGCTACAAGCAAGATGAATCACCGCGTTACCATGCTAGAGAAGTCGCTAAATGGCGCGGAAAATATAATGATGCACCAGTTGTTCTCGGTTCAGCAACTCCTAGTTTGGAAAGCCGGGCAAGAGCAATGAAGGGAGTATATCAACTCCTTCAATTAAAGCATCGGGTTAATAAGCAGCCATTGCCACCAATTCAGGTTGTTGATATGCGACCAGAAATTAAAGAACGTGGGGAAAGCAATTTTTCTCGGGAGCTGTTAGTTAAACTGACTGATCGCCTGGCACGAAATGAACAAAGCATTTTAATGTTAAATCGGCGGGGCTTTTCTTCGTTCATGATGTGTCGTGATTGTGGCGAAGTCCTTAAATGTCCTAATTGCGACATTTCACTGACGTTGCATATGGATAGCCACACAATGAAATGCCATTACTGTGGTCACGAAGAGCCAATCCCGCGTTTTTGTCCTAATTGTGGTAGTCGAGAGATCAGATATTATGGTACAGGGACGGAAAAGGTTGAACGGGAATTAAACCAGTTAATTCCCAATGCTCGCATTATTCGGATGGATGTTGATACAACGCGACGGAAGGGGATGCATGAAAAACTCCTCCGTCAATTTGGTCAGCATCAATCGGATATTCTTTTGGGAACCCAAATGATTGCAAAAGGGCTAGACTTCCCGAACGTCACCTTAGTTGGTGTTCTGAATGCTGATACCGGCTTGGGATTGCCAGATTTCCGTTCTAGTGAGCGAACTTTTGATCTTTTAAGTCAGGTTAGTGGTCGTGCAGGACGAGCTGATAAGAAGGGTGAAGTGATAATTCAAACGTATAACCCTGATCACTATGCAATCCGGCTAGCTCAGCAAAATGATTACGAAGCCTTCTTTAAGCAAGAGATGGCTTTACGTCATCAGGCAAGTTATCCACCGTATTACTTTACGGTACGGATTATGGCTAGTCATGAAGATGAAGCAGTTGCAGCACGAGCAATGACTCAGATTCATCAGGAATTAGTTAAAAACTTAATGCCATCGACGATTATCCTTGGACCAACTCCACGGGCGATCGCAAGGATGAAGCGTCGGTATTATTATCAAATAGTAATTAAATATAAGCAGGATCAACGATTGCATCCCCTCCTCCAAAAGATTCTTCAGGAAACACAAAGTAAGGGGAGATCTGACGTCCAGATTTCAATCGATCCTGATCCGCAATATTTCATGTAATGAAAGGATGATTTATCAATGTCAACATCAATCGTATTTATGGGAACTCCAGAGTTTGCTGTTCCAATTTTGCAAAGCTTAATCGATGCACCTCAATATGAAGTTAAAGCGGTTTTGACCCAACCAGATCATCGTGTTGGTCGTAAGCACATCCTCACTCCTTCACCAGTTAAGAAACTAGCCGTTGAAAATGACATCAAGGTTTTACAGCCAGCAAAGCTCAGCGGAAGTGATGAAATGGCTGAAATTATTGAAATGCAACCAGATTTATTAATCACAGCAGCTTATGGTCAATTCTTACCTACCAAATTATTGAACGCTGCCCAAATTGCTGCAATTAACGTCCATGGTTCATTGCTGCCAAAGTATCGTGGTGGCGCTCCAGTTCAATACTCCATTATCAACGGTGATAAGGAAACCGGTGTAACAATTATGTACATGGTTAAGAAGATGGACGCTGGGGATATGATTTCGCAACGTGCAATTCCAATTGAACCAGACGATGATAATGGAACCATGTTTAAGAAGCTAAGTATTCTTGGACGTGATCTATTGCTGGATACTTTGCCAGACCTGATTAGTGGTAACGTTCATCCACAAAAGCAGGATCCAGATAAAGTGACGTTCTCACCTAATATTTCTAGTGAACAAGAACAGATTGATTACAAGCTTCCCGCTGATCGGATTGATGATAAGGTACGTGGGTTGCGTCCTGCACCAATTGCTAATATGAAGATTGATGGGTTGCGCACAAAGATTTATGATGTTACCCCACTCGATGAAAAGACTGATTTAGAACCAGGAAAGGTAGTCCGGGTTGATAAACACCATCTTGTAATTGCTGCGGGTAATGGAACAACCTACCAAATCAACGAGCTGAAACCAGCTGGTAAGCAAAAGATGAACATCACTGCTTACTTAAATGGCCACCAGAATATCAAAGAAGGGACTCAAGTGGTAACTGATGACTAAATTTACTCCTCAAAATGCACGTGAACTGGCATTTGCCTCTTTAGAACGAATTAGGAGAACCAAGGCATATTCTAATTTACAAGTTGATGAAACACTTAGTCGTCATCAATTGAGTGCTGCCGATCGCCGATTAGTAACAACAATTGTTTATGGGACGTTACAACATCAGCTGACTTTAGAATACTGGTTAAAGTCATTAACAACTGGCAAAAAATTGGATCCGTGGGTAGAAACACTGTTATTAACTGCCTTGTACCAATACCATTACCTTGATCGGGTTCCTGATTGGGCAATTACCGACGAAACGATCAAAATTGCCAAACGCCGGGGGAATCCAGGCATTCGTAAATTTGTTACGGGTGTCCTTCATGCTGCACTTCGCCAAGGATTCCCTAAGTTTGATCACCTCAAGCCATTAGTTAAACGTCTTTCTATTGAAGCAAGTGTTCCTCAATGGTTGGTTGAAAAGTTCTTAACAGAATATGGCGAAAAAGCTACTAAGGCTATTTTGCGTTCAATTAACGAGCCAGCTCATGTCTCAATTCGTGTCAATCAGCAAAAGAGTGACCTTCAAACGGTAAAGGATCAACTAGCTGCTGAGGGGATTAAGACAACTGAAAGTCAAGTTGCTGATAATGCATTAGTAGTAACTGAAGGTAACGTTGTTGATTCGCCTCTCTTAAAAGACGGCACCATTACCATCCAGGATGAAAGTGCGATGCTTGCAGTTGAAAGCATGGACTTGCAACCACAATTTAAGGTTTTAGATGCTTGTGCGGCACCTGGAGGAAAAACCGTCCAAATTGCTGAACAATTGTCTGCTGCTGATGGCGGGAAAGTAACTGCTCTCGATATCCACCAGCATAAAGTGAGATTAATTGAGAAAAACGCTCAACGAATGGGAGTAGCTGATACCGTAAAAGCAATTGCCCTAGATGCTCGTAAAGTGGATGAACAATTCGCCGATGAAAGCTTTGATCGGATCTTAGTCGATGCGCCATGTAGTGGAATCGGTCTTTTACGGCGAAAACCAGAGATTCGTTATACTAAAAATCCTCAAGATAGCCAACAATTGCATAAAATTCAATTAGCAATTTTGGCTGCAGTTGCCCCAAAAGTAAAAAAAGGCGGTATAATTACATTTAGCACGTGTACAATCTTGCAGGAAGAAAATGATCAAACAGTTCATGATTTCTTGCAGAGTCATCCAGAATTTAGCCTGGAAAGAACTAAAACAAAGCGTGCAATTAAGGACGATCGAGACTCGGCAACGTTAACGATTCTGCCGAGTGATTACGATTCCGATGGCTTCTTTATTAGTAGCCTCAAGCGAAATCTGTAGAAGGGAAAAACTTTATTTATGAAAGTTGCTTATCAAACAGATATAGGCCAACAACGAAAGGAAAATCAGGACCGAGTAGCAAAATTTACTGCTCCTGATGGTACATTGTTGGTGGCTGTTGCCGATGGAATCGGTGGTAGTCGGAGTGGCGATGTAGCTGCACAGATTACTATTGATCATCTTGGTCGTCAATTCCAAGCGGCTTCACCAAACTCATCACTTGAAGCAATTCGGTGGTTCGCACGTGAAGTCCAATTAATCAATGACGAAATTATAAGAAAATCAAAGAAAAACCCAAAGTATCAGGGAATGGGCACTACCTTGGTCGCAGCAATAATTTTTGATCATGAAATGGTAGTAGCAAATATTGGTGATAGTAGGGGATATGTCCTCCACAATCATTTGTTGACGCAAGTGACAATCGACCATTCATTAGTAAATGAACTGGTCAAGCATGGCGACATTACCGAAGAAGAAGCCCGTAATTACCCTCAAAATAACATTATTACTCGTGCCATTGGGGCATCAGCTGATGCAAGAATCGAAGTTAACCGGTTCGATCTTGCTCCTGGTGACCAACTTTTGTTATGCTCTGATGGCTTGTCAAAGATGGTCACACGAGACCAATTAATGGCAACATTAGAAACAAATGAATCTTTAGAAGAAAAGTGTGCACAACTAGTTAAAATGGCAAACGAGGCTGGTGGGCCTGATAATATCACTGTCCTGATTGGGTTAGCAGAAGACCAGGAGGGGTAGTAAATTGAATCCTGGATACAAAATTGGAAAACGATACAGGATTATTCGCACGCTTGGCGAAGGCGGAATGGCGAATGTTTATTTAGCACATGATGAAGTTCTTGATCGTGATGTTTCGGTCAAATTACTTCGCTTGGATTTGAGGGATGATCCGAGCACACAACGGCGATTTGAACGTGAAGCGATGGCGGCAACACAACTGAATGATCCCCACATTGTAGGAGCTTATGATGTTGGATTAGATCATGGAATGCAGTATATGGTAATGCAATATGTCGAAGGAACCGATCTTAAGGCATATATTAAAAAGAGGTTCCCAATCCCATTACCACAAGTAGTTGATATCATGGAGCAAGTGTTATCAGCTGTTCAAACTGCCCATGATCATGGGATTATTCACCGTGATTTAAAACCACAAAATATTTTAATTGACGAAAATAAAAATGTAAAAATAACGGATTTTGGGATTGCTGTAGCAGCATATCAAGATTCACTAACGCAAACCAATACTTTGATGGGCTCTGTTCATTATCTTTCACCAGAACAGGCACGGGGAAGTATTGCAACTAAACAGTCTGATATTTATTCTTTGGGGGTTATTCTCTATGAATTATTGACAGGGAAAGTTCCTTTTGAAGGTGAGACAGCTGTTTCCATTGCTCTAAAACACTTTAGAGAGGATGTCCCATCTGTTCGTTCGTTTAATAAGCAAATTCCTCAAGCATTAGAGAATGTTGTTATTAAGGCAACCGCTAAGGAACCTGCTAATCGTTATCAATCAGCTGCAGCAATGGCGGCCGATTTGAAGACTTCCTTAGATCCAGCTCGTGCAAATGAAAAACGGCTTGAATTTGATGCTGAAGATGATGGTGAAACAAAGGTTATTGAATTACCGAAGCATCAAAAGAAAACGGACGAGAAGAAATCTGATCAAAAGAAACCTAAATCTTTTTGGCAAAAGTATACAAAACAAGTTTGGATCAGTATTGGAGCAATTATCTTGGTAATTGCGTGTGGAACTGGCTGGTGGTTCTTTGGCCGTAGCGTGGTCACGCCTGATGTGGACGGTCAGACTGCCGTACAAGCAGAGAAAGTTCTTCATAAACATAATCTACGGGTTGGCAATATTACTCGTGTTTATGACTCATCCGTACCAAAGAATCGGATTATCAGTTCTTCACCTAATGGTAGTGACAAAGCGCGAGTTAACAGCTATGTGAACCTCAAAATTAGCCAAGGTGTTAAGCAAATGACGATGGCTGACTATGTAGGTTCGAATTATGATGACGTAGCAAGTAACTTGCGTGCAAAGGGCTTCCGTGTAGTGGAAACTAAAGTCCATTCAGAAACAGTCGATCCTGGACAAATCATGAAGCAGAATTACGCTAAAGGAAAAACCGTTGCGACTGCTTCACATACAATCCGTTTCAGAGTTAGTGCAGGTAAGACACAGATTAAGATTCCTAACTTTAAGAACCAAGATGTCAGTGCTGTTCAGAAGTTTGCTAATGAGCACAACCTTCAATTAACCACTCAAGAAAAGACATCAAAAACAATTGCAACTAACCACGTAATTACGCAGACACCAAAAGCAGGTTCTACGTTGAACCGTGGTGATACATTAACGGTTACTGTTGCAAATTCAGGTAATGAAACCAAAACTACCAATATTCAAATCAATATTCCGTTTGATGGTAATGGTGGTCAACGGGAAAACCGGGTTCAGGTTTATATTCGGGATGCACAACATAACCTAACGATGCAATATCAAGATATTACGATTAACCAAGAAACGACCATTAACGTCCCATTTACTTTAAAGCAAGGCGAAATGGGTGCCTACCGAGTTGTACGTAATGGTCGGACGATTATGAGTGCAACTAACATTACTGCTTAAGGAGGTCAAATGTGAAACAAGGGATAATTCAACAGTCGCTAAGTGGCTTTTATGATATTTTGGCTGATGATCAGATCTATCGGACAAGAGCGCGGGGAAATTTCCGTGCTAAGAAGATTAAGCCAATTGTTGGTGATCGGGTAGAGTTCGAAGATGGTTATCTTTTACGTGTTTTGCCCCGTAAAAATGAATTAGTGCGTCCACCAGTTGCTAATGTTGATACTGCAGTTGTCGTAACTGCAGCTAAGAAGCCAGCTTTTTCAACTAACTTGTTGGATCGACAGTTGATTGCCCTTGAAGCACAGAAGATCAAACCAGTAATTTACTTTTCTAAAACTGACCTGTTGGACGATTCTGAATATGATCAATTAGCCAAAGTGGTAGAAGGTTACCGCAATATTGGTTATACCGTCTTCTTTAGTCGAGAAGCATTTGCTGCTGATCAATTGGCACAAATTAAGGAAATTCTTCAAGGACAAATTGTGACAATGATGGGACAAACAGGGGCAGGTAAGTCAACGTTACTCAATCATTTGGCACCTGATTTGGATTTAGCAACTGGAGAAATTTCAACGGCTTTGAAACGAGGACGGCATACGACGCGAAAGGTGAGCCTGTTAAATGTTGCTGGAGCGTGGATTGCAGATACTCCAGGATTTTCCTCTTACGAAACATTTGATATGACCGTTGAAGATTTGCCAAAATTATTTCCAGAGATGAAACGCATCTCTGCTGATTGTAAGTTTCGGGGCTGCCTTCATTTGAAGGAACCAAAATGTGCAGTCAAAGATGCGGTAGAAAATGGTATAATCATGAAAAGCCGGTATGACAATTATGTTCAATTTCATGAACTGATTGCTAACCAGAAGCCAAATTATAATAAGAAGAAATGAGGTATTGGTAAGATGATTAAAGTAGCACCTTCAATTCTTAGTGCTGATTATGTTAACTTACAAAAGGATATTGAAAAGGTAGATCAAGCGGGCGCTGAATACCTTCACATCGATGTAATGGATGGTTCTTTTGTTCCAAGTATTTCCTATGGTCCCGGATTTGTAAAAGCAATTCGGCCAATTACTAAGATGGTTCTTGATTGTCACTTAATGGTTCAAAATCCTGAACACATTCTTCCTGCATTTATTGATGCTGGTGCAGATATCATTGGTGTTCAAGTTGAAGCCACTCAACATATCCATCGTGCATTACAAATTATCAAGAACGGTGGGGTTAAGGCTGAAGTAGTCATCAACCCAGGTACCCCAGTTGCAATGATTGAACCAGTCTTACACATGGTTGACCAAGTATTAGTAATGACTGTTAACCCTGGATTTGGTGGTCAAAAGTTCTTGCCAGAAACTGTTGATAAGATTGCCCAGCTTAACCAAATTAAGAAGGACAAAGGATACAACTTTGATATCGAAGTTGACGGTGGTGTTAACAATGAAACAGTTGTTGACTGCTACAAGGCCGGAGCAACTGTTGCTGTTGCAGGTTCATACGTTTACAATGCAGATGATCCAGCAGAACGGATTAACGCATTAAAAGATGCAACTAAATAATTAAAAGAGAGAGCGTCTTGGCAATTTGTCAAAGATACTCTTCTTTTGTTTCAATTAAGGAGAAAGCCATGCGAGTAAATATAATGGTTGGTGGTCCGCAGCAATTGATCCCGACGGAAGAGGTTCAAGCACGAAAGACTGAAAAATGGGTCGGTGTTGATATTGGCGCCACTCGGTTAATCGATGCTGGGATTGTTCCAACTGTTGCTGTAGGCGATTTTGATTCAACCAGTAATCAACAATTTAAACGGGTTAAGAACTTAATTAAAGATATTCAAACTTTTCCACCAGAAAAAGATTATACGGATACTCAATTAGGTGTGACGAAGGCAATCAACCTGTTTCATCCTGATGAGATCACAATTTTTGGTGCAACTGGCGGTCGACTTGATCAATATCTAAGTAATCTTTTTTTGCCGATCGAAGCTGCTTATAAAGATTATTTAGGAAAGATTCAACTGGTTGATAAACAAAATATTGTTGATTACTATTTGCCAGGTGAGTATGAAATCGTTGCTGAGAAAGATTTTAAGTACTTAGCATTCGTTAATTTAACGCCGGTAACTGGTTTAACCTTAATTGATGAAAAATATCCATTGAATGATTGGAACTCACAATTACCTTTCTGTTGGTCAAGCAATGAATTTACTGGTCCTAAAAATCATTTCCGGTTTAAAACCGGGATTGTGGCGGTAATCAAATCTCGTGATTTATCAGTAAAATAGACTGTCAAGGAAAATTACTTGAAAGAAAACTATTGCATTGTTTCCCAGCCTATGGTAAGTTATTTAAGTGAGTTATAGCGCAAATGCGTAAAACGAAATAACATAGATGAGAAGAGGAGGGTACCACCAATGGCTAAAGATTTTATCAACGGTAAACGGACACGCTTTGGTAACAAGCGTTCTCACGCCCTTAACTCAAGTCGTCGTAGCTGGAAGCCTAACTTGCAAAA
>JAHLFK010000004.1 GCA_018883805.1 Candidatus Limosilactobacillus merdavium
AATTACTGACTGAGCCTGTTTAAGACTGGCTTTAGCACTTAGGTTGGCGAAAATAATTCCATTAGGATTAACTTCTCTTACAATAGAGAAACTCTTTTTAGCCGTGGAATCATTAAAAATAATACTGGCAGACCCTAATGCCATGGCAAGATGGTGCTTATGAGCGATTGTAGCAAGTTCTTTGTTGATTTCATAAGCTTGCTGACTACCACCGGTCATTGCTTCGATGTAGAAAGGTTGCTGTAGATTTAAACCATCAATAGTTACATTAGTGCTGACCTGATCTAATGATATTTCAGGTAAGCTTTGATGGATAATTTGCATCTCATCAAATGAATTCATATGAACTTGTTCGTAAAGCTTAGTAGCTAAGGAAAGATGTTCATTTTTTCGTTGAGCATGTTTTGATTCCATGATTTTTCTCCTCATAAGAGTAAGTATTTTAATAATTATAATATAAGAAAAGAGTGTGGTTAAGACCTATTAGATCAATTATCACACTCTTTTAACATTTATGGCAATTTTTAGACAAGGTGATGTTTGACCTCACCCTTAACATTTTCAATAAAGTGAACTGAAAGAGGAAGTTGTTCAATCCGATTTGCGGTCCATTTCTTTAAGACTTGCTTGAAATTACTGTTACGATCGATAGCGACAATTCCGCAATCACCGCCACCAGCTCCGGAAGTCTTTGCAGCTCCACCAAAGTCTTCGGCAATTTGACAAAGCTTATTAAGAATTGGCGTTTCAATGTGAACCCCAGAATTGCTTCCAAGTTGTTTTAACAGTTCACGGTTATACCGAATTTCGTTTTTAATTGATTCTAGATCGGCATTATGAAAGCCTTCTACCATTCTTTGGATACACCGTTTGCTATCCTCAAGAAACTGATGATATTCCTTTTGCTGACGGGCCTTGAAGAGTGAAATCTTATCAACTAGTTGCGAAGTTGAGGCAGGTTTTCCAGTCCACCCAATCAGTAATTGGAGGTTACTTGGGGCATTTAGTGATTCAATCTTTAAATCAGGCCAAGGAAGATCCACCAATGTTCGTAAGTCTAAATACTTTCGTTGTTGGGCTAACCATTGACGATCAAATGAATGATAGGCGATCCAACCACCATAAACTGAAGCAGCCACGTCACCAAGAGAGCCATTTCCTTGAACTTCAAAGTGGGCAATTGCAGCTAATTTGAAGATTTCATCCTTAGTTACGGGAAGGTTATAGAAATGACAAAGTGCTTTAACAGTCGCAACAGTAACTGCCGCTGATGATCCTAAACCATATTTTTTCCCGGAATCACTATCCAGTTGACTATCAATATGGAGATCAAAGATCCGAAGCTCACGAGCAAAACTTCGTGCATACTCCTCAGTTACTTTAATTGCTGAGAGAATATAAGAAAATGGGTTATCACGATTGTCAACTACCATTTGTTCCCCAAGTCGATGCCATTGTAATGCATTGTTATGGTATTGACGACTAATGATTCGACCAACCTCGTCAGCACTTTCCTCAATTGAACACGTAACAAACTGATCCAATGCAACTAAGATTGCCGGATAACCATTTTCAACAACTGCGTATTCACCGGCAATATAAAGTTTGCCAGGCGCTTTTTCAGTAATCAATTTTTATACAACCTCTCAATCAAATACTAATTATTAGTAATTTCTACGCCGGGACCAGGTTCAGAAATAATCAACTTGGCTTGACCAAAAATTTCCCCTAATCGTTGACTAATCTTGTCCCTGTCTTTCTGGTCATAAATAACTTTTATGTTTGGACCAGCATCCATAGTATAGTAACAACTAATTCCATCCGAACGCAAGTCATTAATTGCTTGAATTGCTCGAATGGTATCTCCAGTAAAGTATGTATAACCAGGATCAGCCGATAAAGCAAGGGCATGCATGCGAAGAGCATTCTCTTCTGCAATATGACCAATCTGATTAATATCTTTTGCCTTAATCGCACTCTTCATTGCTTCCATATCATGTGCGACAACTTCGCGCCATGCAGGATAATAGGGTGATGTTTCGACACTCGACTGCATTCCTTGACGACTAGAAATTTTTTTCTTCTTTTTATCAATCATGATCGCCATCATTTCGAGGCCAAAATCAACATCTTCCATAATCGGTTCAGCAAAGGAAGATTCATCATCATAACCGCGGTGCCATTCGACTAACCCGCCATAAACAGAACGGGTAGCAGAACCAGAACCACGCCGGGCTAAACGAGATAATTGTCTTCTGTCGAGATCCATTCCTGCTGCTTTACTGGCAGCAGCAGCTAATGCGGCAAATGCAGAAGCAGAAGAAGCTAGACCTGCTGAAATGGGAACGTGGTTTTGGGAAATCACACGTGCATGATAGGTGTTGCCACTTAACTGACGAACAAGCTCAAGAAAGTTTTTAACCTTATCTGCAGCATGACCAGTTATTTTTTGACCATCAATCTCGATTTGATCCTCTTTTAATTCTGAATCGAAAGCAACTGAAGTATCCGCGTAAAACTCGTTAAGGGTTAAGGATAGGCTATCGGTTTGTGGAATAATTAATTTCTGATCTTTTTTTCCCCAATATTTAACTAAGGCGATGTTCGTATGTGCTCGCGCAGTGATCATTTAATTGTTCTCCTCCATCTTACCCAAGTGGTTGTAACCATACTTGATGTGCACCGTTTTCTTTTAAGATTCCTGCTAATTTACGTGCTCCTAAGGCAGTCTTAGTAATGGCAAACATGCAGCCACCACGACCACCACCAGTTAATTTTGCACCTAGAGCTCCGTTACGATTAGCGGCAGTAATCAATCGATCAAGATGAGAATCACTAACGTTTAAGGCAACTAAATCTTCTTGCGCGCTATTTAACGCAATCCCTAAGCTCATCACTTCATTGTTTGCTAAATATTCTTTGCTTAGTTTGACTAGCTGACCTAGATGCTGGATATGCTGTTCGGCATCGTCGTGGTTATTTTCAAGCTCGTCTTTAACAGCAGCAATTGCTTCTTTAGTGGCTCCCTTAACGCCAGTGTCAGCAATTACCATAGTTGCTTGCAAATTCATTGTTAATGGGATGCCTTTTTGTCCCTTAATGAAATAAATGGGCGAATTGGAGCTTACAGTTGCAGCGTCCAACCCTGAAGGACTTCTATGGGTAATTTCTTCTTCAATATCTGCAAGCTCTAATAATAATTCTCGATCAAGTTTTTCTTCGTATAAATCAAAAAAAGCGCGAACGATTGCGACTGCAGTAGCTGCAGAAGACCCCATTCCTCGTTCTGCTGGTAATTGACTTTCAATTGTCATTATCCATTGATCACTTTCACCGTTAAAGCGCTGAATTAATGACTTAATTAACCTCTGAACACCTGCCATTTTTTCAGGTAACTTATTTAATGGTCCAACAAAATAGTCACTATGGATTTGGTGAGCGCCTTCCTGTGTTCGGTCAATTGTGACAGTTAATGTAACATCAGGTAGGGGGAGGGCAATTGCGGGTTGACCATAAACTACGCTGTGTTCTCCCATCATTATAATTTTGGCATGACTGTGACCGATTCCTTGTTCTTTCACATCAAAACCTACTTTCTTCGTAAAATACCACTATTTATAATAGCGTAAAATTACGACTTTGCCAAAGATCAGTGCTAATTGTTACTATAATTTAAAAAACGATTGGTGTATCATAAGTACAGAACTTTGATCGAATAAATAAGAAACATGGTGATAATTTGTCAACAACGATGAAACGCCGCCAGAAGGGGAAAAAGCTCCGCGGACCAATATATTCAGTCGTTGACTTAGAGACGACAGGAACTAGTGTTAGTCATGGTGACCGAATTATCCAGGTCGGTTGTGTCCTCATTCAAGACAATGAGATTATTAATCATTTTGAAACAAAGATTAATCCCAGGATGTCAATCCCAAGACCGATTACTCAGTTGACGGGAATTAAGAATAGTGATGTTCGCCAAGCACCATTATTTGAAGATGTTGCTGGAACGTTATACAGCTTATTAAGTGGGACGATTTTTGTTGCGCACAATGTTAACTTTGATTTTCCTTTTTTGAATGCTGAATTAGAACGAGCTGGCTATCCGGAATTGGCAAGTGAGGCAATTGATACGGTTACATTGAGCCAAATTTTGATGCCAACAGCAAAAAGTTACCGGTTGCGTGATCTTACTAGTACATTATCAATCGAACATGATCACCCGCATAGTGCGGTTTCTGATGCAGAAGCAACAGGCCACTTATTAATTGATCTTCTCCAACGTTTGAAAGAACTGCCAACGCTTACCTTGGAAAAGTTGGTAGAGCTAAAACTACATTTACCACAACAAACATCATTAGTTTTAGAACGTGAGTTAGAGCGGCGAGTCAATCACCCACTACCACTATCTGATGATCTATACGTCAGTCATGGGATTGTCCTTCATAAGGTACGGCCAGCTACAAGCCAAGTAGATGTTCCAGAAGTACGTTATCCATCGACTAAACGAGCGAAGACAAAACTGTATGCTAACCAGTTAGAGATCCGTCCGACCCAGTCTAAAATGATGAATAGTATCTATAACAACTACACTCATGATGAACCAAAATCAATGATTGTTGAAGCTGGGACGGGAACTGGAAAGACATTAGGTTATCTCCTGCCATTGGCGTATGTGGCTTATCCTGATAAGAAAATAGTGATTAGTACAGCAACTAATTTACTTCAGCAGCAAATTGCCCAACAAGCAATGCGTCAGTTAAATCAGATCTTGCCATTCAAGTTAAATGGGGTTGTTGTGAAGGGTAACTCTCATTATTTAGACCTAGCCAAATTTGTTCATTCTTTGAGTATTATTGAAGATTCGGATTATATTCAATTAATAAAGGCAAAAATCCTCGTTTGGCTATTACAGACTACTAGCGGGGATCTAGATGAGTTGAATTTAAATGCTCAGCGTTCACCTTACTTTGTTGAGATCCGTCACCAAGGAATTAAGACTCTCCGGGAAGATAATGAATTTTACCAAGACGATTTTTTGATTCGCCGGCAAAAACGGCTGCATACTGCGAACGTCATTATTACTAACCATGCTTACCTAGTTGCCCATGCTCAGGAATTAGGGGATGGTACTAGACGACCGTACTTGGTAATAGATGAAGCACAGCACTTGAGTGAAAGTATTTTACGTCGTTCACGGCAGACTCTCGATTTTCAAGGTATTCGGACAGCAATTCATGTTCTTGAAAGCTTAGTCAGTGATAATCAGGAACGAAATCTTGCTAATATTTTTGAAGAGCATGCGCTTGGAATGTATAATATCGGCCTGTTAAGGGATGATTTACGTTCCCTTAATGATGCAGTTAATGCTTTTCAACAAGCTTTATATCGTCAATTTATGCTTAATGTTCAGGGAAACGCTAACGAGTTGATTGAACAACCATTGGATAATCAGCAGTTACTGTCACTTTTGACGCCAAGCAGTGGGCCAATGATGCAATTAGAACAGTCTTTAGCAAATGTTCAACTTCACTTTATGGCATTAAGGCACTTGTTTGCTCAACAGGCTGATCGGTGGCTATTTAGTGATCGTTATTTAATGAGTCAATTCCAGAGCCAGTGGTTAGTTCTTTCTGATGTTGATGATAAGCTCCATCAATTTATTGAGATGCTTGAAGAACGTGGCGAATCCGCAGCATTCTGGCTAACAGTGCAACAGTCAACTGAGCATAGTTCAATGCGACTAAGTGGTGGTCTACTGGCAGTCAACCATTTTCTTACTGAAAATGTTTACCCGTATTTTGCTCAACCATTATTTGTAGGAGCAACATTATTTACTTCTAGCCGTTCTAACTACTTATACGAACAACTTGATTTAGAACGTTCACACACACTGCAAAAGAGGTTTGCTTCACCATTTGATTACGCAAATAACGCAGAGCTTTTGATTGCTGAAGATGCACCAACGCCCAATCGGACTAATAATGAAGACTATATTCATTATTTAGCTCAAGCCATTTATGATTTATGCAAAGATAATCAATGTCAAACGATGATTCTCTTTAATTCGCTGGTAACGATTGAACAAGTATATAGTCAACTCAAGGAAACCGACTTGTTTGACCAACGAGATATTCTTGCACAGGGAATTACTGGTAGAAGAGAAAAGTTACTGAAGCAATTTGCAGGTGGGAGTAATTCTATCCTTCTCGGTGCATCAAGTTTTTGGGAAGGAATTGATCTCCCTAAGACTGCATTAGAATTATTGATTGTTACTCGGCTACCGTTTGACTCGCCTGATGAAATTATGAACCGTGCTCATAATGATTTATTAAAGCGTGAGGGGAAGAATCCGTTCTACCATGATGCATTACCTAAGGCGACAATGCGCTTGCAACAGGGAATTGGACGTTTATTGAGAACACCGGACGATTTCGGTGTCAGCGTCATTCTCGATTCACGAATCAGTAGTCGACGATATGGCGATTCGATGTTAAAAAACTTACCAAAAGATTTGCCGATAATGAAGTTAACAACGGCAGAGCTTGTTAAAAATGCCAAAAAATTCTTAAAAAAACAGCGAAATAATAACGAATAGTTCTAATTTCTGGTATAATTTTTAAGATTTAACTTTTGCAAAGAGGGGAAAATGCATGCAAAGTCGTCGTGAACTTCAGCAGGATAAGAAAAATCGTTCTGCCGGGAAATCGATTCGCAATATTTTGATTGCTATAGTCGTGATTATTGCGGTTATGGGGATCTTTTACCTCATCAGTAATCAACCACGGGCAGCTGCAAGACGACAAACTGTTTCAATTGCTAAAAAGTATGCTCATTTAAAAGACCCTGGTAGCTTTTATATTTATAATCGAGAAAGTACGTACTATACCATTGCGGGAAAGAATGACAATAATCAACCGATTTTAGTTGTAGTTCCGCAACATGGTGGTAATGTTCGAGTATTGAAACAAAGTTCAGGTTTAACAGCACAACAGGTAACACAACAAATCCAGCAAGCTCGTAGACCACAAAAAGTATTAAAAGCGGCACCTGGTGTATTTAATGATAAAGTTGTCTGGGAAGTCACTTACCGGAACAAAAAGGGTCAGTTATGCTATGATTTAGTTAATTTCAAATCCGGAAAAGTCGTTCAAACAATTAATAACTTGTAAAAAAGATAGGGGGGCGATAAAAAATCGTTACACCCTTATCTTTTTTGGTTAATTTTCAATAGGGGGAATATGATGAGTGAAGATAGTCCGTTAGTAAAATATATCAATGCCGGTCAGACATCTGTTAGTAATATTCTCCTTCATCATTATCATGATCTTGGAATGTCGACTGCCCAATTGATAGTTTACCTTGAATTTAAATCTTATTTAGATCGCGGTATTGTTGATCCGGATATTCGGCAGATTGCTAAGCATTTACAGACTGATGAAAATCAAGTCTTCAACTTATTACATCAGATGATGAGTAATAAACTTGTTGTTCAACAAATGCGAAAATTAGCTGATGGGAAAGAAGACGCTTTTTGGGATTTTTCACCGTTAATCAATAAGCTAGCGACGTTTAATGAGCAAGAGGCAGCCCAACAAGAAGACTTAAACAGTAGTAATCAGCGAAAGACTACTTTTAATAAGATTGAAGCTGAAGTTGGTCGGCCGCTATCGCCGATGGAGATGCAGATTGTTAATGATTGGATTGATCGGGATCATTACAAAGCAGCAATTATTGATTTAGCGTTAAAACAAGCTGTAATGAACAATGCGCTCAGTCTTCAATATATGGACCGGATTTTAAGAAATTGGTCACGTCAGGGATTGAAGTCTGTTCGTGATGTTCAAGAGCATGAACGACAATTTGAAGAACGAAAAAGCAATAATTATTCTCGTCAAAGTGGGAAAAAGCTTCAAGGGCCAAAGATACCGATTTTTAATCTGAATGCAGCCCAACAACAGAAAAAGAATTAAACTGAAAGAAGGAAGGGTGCTATATGGCGCAAAAAACTAAGAACCCGGTAATGAAAGGGATAATTATCGCAGCAATTGCATCGCTGATGTGGGGGATTTCTGGAACAACATTACAATTGATTTCCCAGAATCTCGCAATTCCTGCTACGTGGATGCTTTCAATTCGGACCTTTTCTGCAGGTGTGATCCTATTAGTGATTAGTGCATTTATGTATGGAAAAAGGATCTTTGATGTTTTCAAACGTCGCGATACTGCATTATCAGTAATTTCATATGCAATTTTTGGTTTGATGGCTAACTTATTGACCTTTTATTATGCAATTCAAACAGGTAATGCTTCAGCGGCAACGATTCTTCAATACCTTTCACCATTGTTTATTGTTCTTGGGGGAGTAATTTTTAAGCATCGTCGACCATTTCGGAGTGATTTAATTGCCTTTGCCTTGGCACTAGTAGGTGTCTTCTTTGCAATTACTAAAGGTAGTTTTCACCAGTTAGACTTACCATTGGTCTCTCTTTTATGGGGGCTAGGTTCAGGAATTACAGCAGCATTTTATGTTGTGCTTCCACAACGAGCAGCAGATTCCAACCCACCAATTGTTGTTTTAGGATGGGGGACGATGATTGCTAGTGTTCTGTTTAACATCTATCGACCATTCTGGGTTAACCCGCCACACATTAGCGGTGAGTTAGTTGCTTCCGTTGCAACGGTTGTTTTATTTGGAACAATCTTGCCATTTAGTTTATTAATGTTAGCAACCAGGTTTGCACCTTCTGATGTTGTAAGTATTATGGATGCGGTACAACCAATCACAACTTCAATTCTGAGTGTGATCTTCTTCAACTTACACTTGTCATTGATTGAAATTATCGGAATTGCCTTAGTAATTATCGCTGTTTATGTTCTTCAAGATGGTAGGAAGAAAAATCTTGAAGCCGATTTCCATTATTAAAGTTAACATTTCAAAATAAGTTATTTAAAACAGAAAAAGAGTTCGGAAATTAATCCGAACTCTTTTTATTTACAGCTAATATGGATTAGTTGTTTTGAAGCTTTGCCATACCATCCTTAGCAACCTTTTCAAGGGCAGCTGCAGAAGCATCCATAGCCTTCTTTTCACGTTCATCCAATGGCAATTCAATAACCTTGTCAATACCACTAGCAGAAACAACTGCTGGAGTACCGATGTAAAGATCATTGATACCGTATTCACCGTTCATTGGAGCACCAACTGGCAATACAGCGTGTTCGTCACGTAAGATGGCACGAGAAATCCGCATCAAGCAGGTTGCAACACCATAGAAGGTAGCACCCTTACGGTTAATGATTTCGTAAGCCTTGTTACGAACGTCATCTTCGATCTTAAGTAATTGATCCATTGAAACATTGTTTTCCTTAGCAATGTCAAGTAATGGCTTACCACCAATAGTAGCAGTGGAGTAAGCAGCAAATTCAGAGTCACCGTGTTCAGCAACAATGTTTGCAGCAACATCGCGTGGGTCAACATGGAATAACTTAGCTAAAGCAACACGAAGACGTGATGAATCAAGTGAAGTACCTGAACCAATAACCTTGTTCTTTGGGAAACCAGAGAACTTTTGAACAGCGTAAGTTAAGATGTCAACTGGGTTAGCAGCAATCAAGAAGATACCGTTAAATCCAGACTTAACGATTGGTTCAACAACGGACTTCATAATCTTAAGGTTCTTGTCAACCAATTGAAGACGAGTTTCACCTGGCTTTTGTGGAGCACCAGCAGTGATGACAACTAAGTCAGCATCCTTGCAGGTATCGTAGTCAGCAGAGTAAATTTGCTTTGGAGCAGTGAATACAGTAGCATCTTCAAGATCCAAAGCGTCACCTTCAGTACGCTTCTTAACGATATCAACAATGGCTAATTCTTCAGCCAAACCTTGTTGAACCATTGCGTAGGCGTAACTAGAACCAACGGCACCGTCACCGACAAGAACAACTTTTTGATGATTCTTAGACATAATTAAACAGTCTCCCTTTCATCCATTAAATATGCTATTTGAGATTTCTCTCACATGGTTAATTATAACATTCCTTGTGAAAAAAGCTATTAAATTCGAAATTATTGTCATTTTTTATGTAAAATTGACAATAATTGACGTTTTTTAAGGATTTTATATCATTATTTTTATGACTGGATTGCACCAAATATTACAATTGCTAAACCAATCACGATTGCTGGAATTAGCAGAAAATGGAAAATAAACCCGACTGCAAAGATTACAAAAAGCAATCCGAGAATCTTAATAGTAAAGATCCCTAATTTCCATAGAATCCATAGAAATAATAATGTAAGTAGTATTCCTAACATCCAGATAACCTCCTTAACCTGAAGGATGAAGGTATTATAGCATTTTATAATATTGAAGGGATTATTTTGGCTTAACCTTTTGCACAATCTTAACCATGTGATAAAATAAAACCATATGTTAATGAAAAGATTATATAAAGGAGGAGGTGGTTACCATGTTAAATCAAACTAAGCGTTTTATGCGTGATAATGACTTAATGTATAAGAAAGAATACATTCGGCCGATGATGACACCACAGCACGTTTATGTTTTCCGCTTTGGCAAGCATCGGTTGAATAACCGGGTAATCATTCGATACTCCCATACATGGACTGGGCGACTAAGGATCAATGAAATTGACGTTCGCCTTCACCACCAACATCACCCACGGATTTTCAGAACGGAAGCAGATCTGATTGAATATTTAAAGAGCCATTTTGGCGATAAGGGTGATAAGGAGGACCAATCACAACCTGATGACTTTGAGAGTGAAGAAGAATAGGCAAGTGATTATATTGTGACCATCACACAGGTGGTCACTTTTTATTTAAAAGGAGATTTATTATGGATTGGACAGCAGTAAAAGTAGTAACTTCTAGTGAAGCAGTGGAAGCTGTTAGTTATCTTTTGACAAATGAAGGTGCTGTAGGAGTTCAAATTGAAGACGCTAAAGATTTCGCAAATTTAAAGCCTGGCCGGTATGGTAAATACGGAGAAATTATTGATCCAAACGATATCCCTCACAGAAAGAGCGGTGCAGCGGTAACTGGTTATTTCCCGCAGAATGTTTTTGTTCCAGAATTAATAACAACAATTCAAGAAAAAGTAAATAAATTAAAGGACTACCAGCTTGATCCTGGTGCTGCGACGGTAACATCTGAAGCAGTTAACAATAAAGAATGGGCAACAGTATGGCAAAAGTATTACCATCCATTACGAGTAACCAACCAATTGACAATTGTTCCTCAATGGGAGAACTACCAACCTAGTTCACCAAGTGAAAAATTAATTGTTCTTGATCCAGGGATGGCTTTTGGGACAGGAACACATCCAACTACACGGTTAATGCTTGAAGCTTTAGAAATTGTGGTTCATGGTGGAGAATCAATGATTGATGTAGGTACAGGTTCTGGAGTATTGAGTATTGCAGCTAAATTATTAGGCGCAGGACAGGTGGAAGCATATGATATTGATGATGTGGCTGTTCGTTCAGCCAAGAAGAATATCAATTTAAACCAGTCTGCAAAAGATATTAAGGTTGGTGTCAATAGTCTTCTTGATGGCATCCATACTCAAGTAGATTTAGTAGTGGCAAATATTCTTGCTGAAATTATTGTTCCGCTTGTTCCACAAGCCTACGAAAACTTGAAACCAGGTGGTCAATTCTTGGTTTCAGGAATTATTAAGGATAAGGCTGAATTAGTGGAAACAGAATTGAAGAAGCATCACTTTATTGTTGATCAAAAACTTCAAATGAAAGACTGGTACGGGATGATTGCTCATAAACCAGTTGAAGGTGAAGAATAATGCAACGATACTTTCTTGATACGACGTCGACTGGTGAACAAGTGGAATTACCAAGTGAAGTAGCACACCATTTAGTGACTGTATTACGGGCAACGGTTGGTACTGAGGTTGAATTGGTGATGGGAAATCATAAAGCATACCTAGCCAAATTAGTTGCCACTGCACCACAAGCAAAGGTTCAAATTATCAAACAATTAGATCGAAATAGTGAATTACCAGTTGATGTAATTCTAGCTTGCGGACTACCAAAGACTAAGGAGAAGCCCGAACTAATTGTTCAGAAAGGGACGGAGCTTGGCGCAAATAAGATTGTTTTCTTTGAAGCTGAGCGCTCGATTAGCCACTGGAATAGTCAAAAACAAAAGCGCAAAATTGAACGATTGCAAAAGATTGCTGATTCTGCAGCTGAGCAATCGCATCGTAATATAAGACCACAGATTGAATATTGTAGCTCATTAAAGCAATTGTTAGCCGAATATCCCGCAACGGTTCGTTTAGTTGCTTGGGAAGAATCTGCTAAGGATGGCGAGACGAGTATGCTTCACCGTGAGCTTCATCAGTTAAACAATGGTGATTCTGTAATTGCAATTTTTGGACCTGAAGGTGGGCTCACCAGTAATGAAGTTAATATAATGGAAGAAAACGGTGTCATTCCCGTTGGGTTGGGGCCACGAATCTTACGTACAGAAACTGCACCATTATATTTCTTGTCTACTGTATCATTTGTTACTGAATTGTCAGGGAATAATCACTAGTTTGTGGTACAATTGTTCTCATCATATTATGTATAGGAAGTTATGTTATGGATTGGCTTAAAAGAGTAGGAACTAAATCGAATGTTACTGTTTGGGGATGGAGTATCCTTTTTGGAATAATTCTTCCGCTGTTTGCTGATAAGGTTCATTTGATCCATCGTGTTTGGATGGTGGGATTATTTTTATTCTTAATAAACATGCTTTTTAGTGTTTGGTTAGGTCGATTCATTGAAAAAAATAATCTTAAATGGTGGAACCTATTTATTTTTCCACTTCTATATTTGATTGTTTCTTATGAATTAATGCCGAAGTATACTGTTTATTTCGCACTATTTTATCTTGGGGTAACTTATTTATCCTGGTCAATGAATAAATCAAAAAATTAGTTTAGTTTGGAGGGTGCGTAATGTCTGAAATAAAAGAATTATCACATGAAGACGTACTTAATATGGTTTCTTCATACATGAACGATGAACACGTTGCGCTAGTTGAAAAAGCTTATCGTTTTGCCTCCATTTGTCATCGTAATCAGCGACGTAAATCGGGAGAACCGTACATTATTCACCCAATTCAAGTAGCGGGGATTCTTGCAGATTTACATATGGATCCTGAAACAGTTTGTGCAGGCTATTTACATGATATTGTAGAAGATACCGGGGCAACTTTAGACGATATCAAAGAACTGTTTGGACCAACAATTGCATTAATCGTTGATGGCGATACAAAGCTCGGTAAAATTCAATATAAATCCAATAAGGAACAAATGGCTGCAACCCACCGGAAATTGTTACTTGCAATGTCAAAGGATATTCGAGTAATGATTGTTAAGCTTGCCGATCGTCTTCATAATATGCGGACGTTACAACATTTGCGTCCAGACAAGCAACGGCGGATTTCAAATGAAACACTTGAAATTTATGCTCCAATTGCCGATCGGTTGGGGATTAGTACTATTAAGTGGGAGTTAGAGGATCTCTCTTTGCGCTATCTTAACCCACAACAATATTATCGGATTGTTCACCTGATGAACTCGCGACGGGATCAACGGGTTGAATATATCGATGAGGCAATCACAGAGATTAAGAAGGCAATTAGTGATCTTAATCTTGGACCAAACGTTGAGATTTATGGGCGGCCAAAGCATATTTATTCTATCTATCGGAAGATGGTTAACCAGCACAAGCAGTTTAGCCAAATTTACGATTTGCTTGCTGTACGGATCGTCGTTGATTCGATTAAGGATTGTTATGCCGCATTAGGTGCGATTCATACTAACTGGAAGCCAATGCCTGGACGGTTTAAGGATTATATTGCAATGCCTAAAGCTAATGGCTACCAATCACTCCATACAACGATTATGGGTCCCGGCGGTAAACCACTAGAAGTGCAAATTCGGACTCATCATATGCACCAAGTTGCTGAATATGGGGTTGCTGCACACTGGGCATACAAGGAAGGAAAAACTAATGGCGTTCAGCAAACCAAGGATAGTCAAAAGCTGAACGTGGTTAAGGAAATACTTGAATTACGAAGTGAAAGTCATGGAACTGATGAATTCATGCAAGGTGTGCAAAGCGATGTCTTTACGGACAAGGTTTATGCATTCACTCCTAAGGGGGATGTAATCGAGCTGCCACAAGGGTCTGGTCCACTTGATATGGCTTACCAAATTCATACCGAAGTCGGTAACCATACCACAGGTGCTAAAGTTAATGGCCGAATTGTTCCCCTTGATTATGAGATCAAGACTGGGGACATCGTTGACATTTTAACTTCAACTTCATCAGCAGGGCCAAGTCGTGACTGGCTTGATCTTGTTTCTACTCGGCGGGCACGTAATAAGATTAGACAGTTCTTCCGTGCACATGATCGAGAGAAGAATATTGAGGAAGGAAAAGAAATGGTTGAGCGAGAAATTCGCGAGGCTGGTTATGATCCATTCTCATTGATGAGTGAAGAAAAGATTGAAGAAGTTGCAAAGCAAATGCATTATCAAAGTAGTGATGATATGTTTGCTGCAATTGGCTTCGGTGATATGGCGCCAGTTGGTGTTCGTAATCGGTTCACCGCCGATCTACGGAAGAAACAAGAAGATTCTAGAAAACAAGCTGCTGAAAAGGCAGTCTTAGAAGATCATGCTACTCTTGAAAGAACAGATCAACGTGAACAGAAAAAGCAGGCTAAGGAAACTAGCGAAGGAATAGTTGTTGAGGGTGTTGATAATCTCTTAACTCGGCTTAGTCACTGTTGTAGTCCAATTCCAGGTGACGATATTGTTGGTTATATTACTAAGGGTCGTGGTGTTTCTGTCCACCGTGTTGATTGTCCAAATATTAAAGCAGCTGAAAAAAGTGGTCAACGAATTATTCATGTTTACTGGGCAAATCCAAATGGTGATAAGACCAACTACAATTCTAATATTGAAGTTCAAGGATATAACAGAAGTGGCTTGTTAAATGATGTCTTACGTTCAGTTAATAACACTACTAAATTCTTGAACTCTGTTAATGGAAAAGTTGATCATAACAAGATGGTAACTATTAGCATGACAATCGGTGTTCGGAATCTCCAGCAATTACAATTTATTATGGATTCATTAAAGAACATTAAGGATGTCTATGTCGTAAAACGAACTATTCGTTAGGAGGAACATAAATGCGCGTCGTTCTGCAAAAAGTTAATCATGCCGCGGTTTCAATTGATGGTGAAGTTGTCGGTTCAATCAAACGTGGATATATGCTCTTAGTGGGTTTTGCCCCAGACGATGGTGATGAGCAATTAGATTACCTTGTCCACAAAATTGTTAACTTACGGGTATTTGAAGATGAAAATGGCAAGATGAATAAGGGCCTTAAAGATGTTGATGGTGCTATTTTATCTATCTCACAATTTACCCTTTATGCTGATACTAAGCATGGTAACCGTCCAGGATTTACTGGAGCAGCTCGTCCTGAAATTGCTGAGCCACTTTACAACCGGTTTAATGAAAAACTAGCAGCTACTGGTGTTCATGTAGAAACTGGTCGTTTTGGTGCTGATATGAAAGTTGACTTAGAGAATGATGGTCCAACAACGATCATTTATAAAAAATAATTATTTAAACTAAAGAATTCCGAACGCGTTTATATAATCGTTGTTCGGAATTCAGTATTTTAAATTACTATTTAATATTTTCCTAGAATATTATCAACCGCAGGACCATAAGTTTCACCAAAAAGAATTAGGTGCATGCAGAGATAATAAAATCTGTACCAAGGAAGCCGATCATTAATCCCTGGTTCCATTGGGTAGGTATCGTTATATCCTTGATAAAATTGTTCATCGAAGCCACCAAAAACGGTGGTCATTGCTAGGTCAAATTCTCGATCACCATAAACACAGTCTGGATCGATTAAGTAAGGCTTATGCTGATCATCAAACATAAAATTACCTGCCCAGAGATCACCGTGAAGAAGACTTGGTTTGATCTCATGTTTTGAATAATAATTATCAAATTTGGCAACCATTTGGTCAAAGTGTGCTTGGCGCCATTGATTCCAACAACCATTCTTTACAGCTGCCGAGACTTCTGGCTTTAATCGCTGATTGATATAGAAATCACGCCAGCTAGGATTCCAATGGTTGTTTTTAACTAATACTTTCGTTTGGTGATTGTCCTTAAAACCAAACTCTTCACTAGTTTGTTGGTGCATCTTGGCAACTTCTTGACCCAGTGTATATTGATCACCATAACCGGAATCTAACCAGTTAAGAATTAAGTAAGCATCGCCATTAATTTCACCATTGGCAATTGGGGTTGGAACGTTAGCAACTTTACCAATTTCTTTTAATCCTAAAATCTCATGTTCAAAGTATTTTGCTGGATGGTGTGGCTGGACCTTAATAAAATATTTGGTACCATCAGCTATTATTTGGTATGCAAGATTAATATCGCCACCACTCACTGGATGACAATCTGAAATGTTATCGAATGGCAACTGTGCTAACCATTCTTTAGATAATTCATGATTATTCAAAGTTAACACCCTCTCTTAGCGTCTATTTTAAACTTTTTTTTTGATAAAGCCAATCAGTGCCTGCTTTCTATTGACATTTAGAATAATCTCGGGTACTGTAAGAATGTAATTTTAATACTAATAGCCAATGAGAAAGAATGCTTATTCACCTTAGTCAGAGAAGCGAGTGGGGATGGTGAAAGCCCACGGCAGATAGGTAATAATTGACACTTTTGAGGCTGGACAAGTGTCCCGTCGTTTTGCGGCGTTATCTATGAGTGATACTAAGGTGGTACCGTGCATAAAAGCACCCTTGTGAATAACAGGGGTGCTTTTTTATTAGAAATTAGTATTAACACTACCAAACAAGAAAAATTAAAGAGGTAATTAGAGGATGAAGAGAACTAATTACGCTGGTGATACCAGTGAAAAGCAAGTCGGCCAAGAAGTTGTCCTTAAAGGTTGGGTTTCCAAACGTCGGAACTTAGGTGGCCTAATCTTTATTGACTTATGGGACCGTGAAGGAATTGTTCAATTAGTTTTTAACGAAAAAGAAAATCCAGAAGCATTTAAGGTTGCTAATGCTGTTCGGAACCAATATGTCCTTGAAGTTCAAGGAAAAGTTCAACTGCGTGCTGAAAAAGAAATCAACCCTGATATGAAGACTGGGAAGGTTGAAGTTGCTGTTGATAATATCAATGTTTTAGCAAAATCAGAAACTACTCCATTTGATATTACCGATGGCGTTGACGCTACTGAAGATTTACGGATGAAATACCGGTACCTTGATTTGCGTCGCCCTGAAATGATGAAGAACCTAATGCTCCGGAGTAAGGTTACATCTGTTGTTCACCATTACTATGACAGTCAAGGATTCATGGATGTTGAAACACCAGACCTTACACGTTCAACTCCTGAAGGTGCACGGGATTACATCGTTCCTTCACGTGTTTACCCAGGACATTTTTACGCATTACCACAGTCTCCACAATTATTTAAGCAATTGCTGATGGCTGCTGGTGTTGACAAGTACTACCAAATTGCACGTTGCTTCCGTGATGAAGATTTGCGTGGTGATCGTCAACCTGAATTTACTCAGATCGATACTGAAATGAGTTTTGCTACTCCTGAAGATATTCAAACGATGACTGAAGGCTTGATTAAGAAGGTCATGAAAGAAGTCTTAGGAATTGATGTAAAGACACCGTTCCCACGGATGGAATGGCAAGAATCAATGGATAAGTATGGTTCTGACAAGCCTGATACTCGTTTTGGCATGTTAATTCACGATCTTTCATCTATCGTAAAGGATAGCCCATTCAAGGTCTTCTCTGGAACGGTTGCTAACGGTAACTTTGTTCGGGCAATCTGTGTTCCTGGTGGTGCAGACAAGTACTCCCGGAAGGATATTTCTAAGAAGGAAGATTACATTAAGCGTTTTGGCGCTAAGGGACTTGCTTGGGTTAAGGTTACAGAAGACGGTTACTCAGGCCCAATTGCTAAGTTCATTAACGATTCTGCTGATGCAATCAATGCTGAAATGGATGCTAAGCCAGGAGACTTAATCCTCTTCGTTGCTGATTCCTTCCACGTTGTTTGTGATTCACTTGGTTACTTACGTCGTGAAATAGCCGAAGAACAAGACATGATTGCTCCTAACCAATGGAACTATCTATGGGTTGTTAACTGGCCAATGTTCGAATATGATGAAGGATTTGGTAAGTGGATTGCTGCTCACCACCCATTCACCATGTTAAATGAAGAAGATCTTCATTACCTTGAAGATGGTGAAGATCCTCATAAAGCACATGCACAAAGTTATGACATTATCTTGAATGGTCAAGAAATCGGTGGTGGTTCAATCCGTATTCACGATCCTAAGGTTCAAGAAAAGGTCCTTAAGGCATTAGGTTACACTAAGGAACGGGCAGAGGCACGATTTGGCTTCCTTCTTAAGGCATTGACCTTGGGAATGCCTCCTGAAGGTGGATTAGCTTTTGGACTTGATCGTTGGGTAATGTTGCTTGCTCAAGCTGACAACATTCGGGACGTTATCCCATTCCCTAAGAACTCTAAGGCAGTTGAACCATTAACTGCTGCACCAGGAAAGGTTAGTCAACAACAACTCGATGACTTAAAGGTTAAGTTTGATGATAAAGTTGACTATAAGTTAGATAAGTAACTAAAAAAGGACTGGCATATTGCCAGTCCTTTTTTGATGAATAAATAATATTTACTTTAAAACCTTCTTCAAAAATTCTTTTGCCCGATCACTAGTTGGATTAGCAAAGAATTCATTTGGTTTACCAGTTTCCTGAATATAACCATCCGCCATAAACCAAATCTGATCAGCTACTTCATGAGCAAATCCCATTTCGTGTGTAACAACGACCATTGTCATTCCAGAATCAGCGAGATCATGCATTACATTTAATACTTCATCAACCATTTCCGGATCCAAAGCACTGGTTGGTTCATCGAATAGCATTACTTCAGGATCCATTGCTAAGGCTCTGGCGATAGCTACCCGTTGCTTTTGCCCACCAGATAATTGACTAGGGTACTGGGTGGCTTTTTCTGCTAAACCAACCTTGGCAAGAAGCTTCATTCCTGTTTCTTCAGCTTCTTTTTCTGAAATGTTTTTAACCTTCATTGGAGCAAGCTTGATGTTTTCAATCACATTCATGTTAGGGAAAAGGTTAAATCCTTGGAAAACCATTCCCATTTTTTCACGTAACTTGTCTAATTGTTTATCGGTAATCTTAGTTAAATCATTACCTTCAAACAAAACCTTTCCACTTGTTGGATGTTCAAGACCATTTAGACAACGAAGGAAGGTACTTTTCCCAGCCCCAGAAGGACCAATAACACAGATAACTTGTCCCTTGTTTACTGTTTCATTAATGTTTTTTAGAACGACAGTATCTTTATACTGCTTTTTTAAATTTTGAATTTCGATTAAACTATTCGGCATGGTTCATCTTCCTTTCAAAGTAACGAAGAATATTAGAAGTAGTAAATGTCAAGATGAAGTAAATAATCATTGTGATGAACAATGGTAGAACTCCCTTGTAAGTTGCTGATTGAACTAATTGAGTTTGGTACATTAATTCTCCAACACCAATTACAGAAACGATTGAACTATCCTTCAAAAGGGTAATAAATTCGTTACCTAGAGCAGGCCAAATATTCTTGAGTGCTTGTGGCAAGATAACATATTGGAAGGATTGCTTTTTACTCATTCCTAAACTTCTAGAAGCTTCGGTTTGGCCAGTATCAACTGATTGAATACCAGACCGGATAATTTCAGCAACGTAGGCACCTGAATTAATGGAAACGGCAATGATACCGGAAGTTAATGCAGGTAGTGACTGGATAATTGCACCGATACCGAAGTAAACGAACATTACTTGAACCATCATAGGTGTTCCCCGAATGAACTCAATGTAGCAAACGGCAATTGAGTGGAGAAGCTTGTTCTTAGATAACCGCATTAGGGCAAACAGAATACCGAGAAGGAAACCGAAGAAGACTGAAATGATGGTAATAATTAATGTGTATTCAATCCCTTTTGCGAAGTACTTCCAGTAGCTGGCTACCGTGTTATTTTTGTGGTAAGTCTTCATATAACTAGCAGCTTGTGGTAAGTATTCCTTATTAATTAAGTTTTGTTGCTTAACTTGCTTAATCGTTTGGTTACCAGCTTCTAGTAAAGAATTATCACCTTTCTTGAAGGCCATTGCAGTACCAGGCATGTGGAATGAGAACTTCGCCTTTACAGCGGCTAAATTACTGTTATTGGAAGCGTAAGCCCGAGCAGTTGCAGCATCACAAAGGACAGCATCAACTTTATGTGATTGTAATGCTAATACAAGTTGGGTTAACTTAGCTAATCCCTTAACTTGAGCTCCTGGAATATCATCCTTAATGATTGTATATTGGGTTGTTCCGTTTTGTGCTCCAACAGTCTTACCTTTGAAATCCTTAATGGAAGTGTATTTTGAAGCATCAGATTTATTTACAAGGAAGTAGTTATCTCCGGTGTAGTAAGTATTAGAGAAGTTAACACTCTTTTTCCGTTCTGGAGTAGCGTTTAATCCTGCGATAACACAGTCAACTTTTCCGGTTTCAAGTGCAACGAGGAGGGAGTCAAAGTCCATATTTTTAATTACTAACTTAACTCCTAAATCTTTTGCAAATTTCTTCGCTAAATCGACTTCAAAACCTACATATTTGGTTTTGCCGTTTTGTTTAGTTGTAAATTCATAAGGTGGATAGTCACAACTCATCCCGACAACCAAAGTTCCTTTTTGCTTTACTTCTTGTAATTTGTTATCGGTTTGAGAAGAACTAGTACTTTGTGTTGATGACATACTTGAACTAGTTGCTGAACTACTGCTACTAGTAGTTGCAGCAAGACTCGTGATTGGCGTTACTAATAATGAAATGATTAACGTCA
Source organism: Candidatus Limosilactobacillus merdavium (assembly GCA_018883805.1). Classification (GTDB taxonomy): domain Bacteria; phylum Bacillota; class Bacilli; order Lactobacillales; family Lactobacillaceae; genus Limosilactobacillus; species Limosilactobacillus merdavium. The sequence continues at coordinate 21,035 of JAHLFK010000004.1, forward strand.
ACACTAAAAATAATGCTTGATGTTTTTTCATAGAATCATGTACCCCTCTTAGTAGTTTTTTAATGATTGGTGACTAATATACGCTTAAATGATTAATTATGCAACTATTATTTAAAATTTACTGTAATTTATTCAAAACAACTGTATAAAAGTATTAAAAGTGAATAAAAACGTTTTCAAAAAATTCAATTAGATACATATTATAGTAGGAAAAATTATCTCAAATATTTTTAAAGTTTTATTGACACCTAGAACCTAATTAGTTACAATTGCATTTGTAGTGAAAGGACGGGTTATACCGTTCTAATACGTAACTTTAAGCTCGGAGGGAGGGAATCAACATGTCAAAAACAGTCGTTCGTAAGAATGAATCTTTGGATGACGCTCTTCGACGCTTTAAACGTTCAGTTTCACGTAACGGAACTTTGCAAGAATACCGTAAACGCGAATTCTACGAAAAGCCAAGTGTAAAACGTAAGTTGAAATCTGAAGCGGCACGGAAGCGTAAGAACAAGCGCCGTCGTCGTTTCTAGTTTCAATGCTCCTACCTTTTCCTAACGGTGGGAGCTTTTTTATTTATGAAGGAGAAGATAGGTAATGAGTTTATTACAAGATTTAACTTCTGATATGGTTTCCGCAATGAAAAATCGGGATAAGGAAACTCTTGGTGTTGTTCGGATGCTTAAAGCTGCTGTTCAGAATGAAAAAATTGAGCAAGGACATGACTTAACTCCTGATGAAGAAGTTGCAGTTATGGCTCGTGAATATAAGCAACGAAAAGAATCACTTGATGAATTCAAACAAGCAGGCCGGCAAGATCTTGTCGACAAGACAGAAGCAGAATTAAAGATTGTTGAAAAGTACATGCCTAAGCAATTATCTGCTGATGATGTTAAAAAGTTAGTAGACGAAACAATTGAACAAGTTGGTGCTTCAAGCATGAAGGACTTTGGTAAAGTTATGGGCGCAGTAATGCCTAAAGTTAAAGGCAAAGCTGACGGTAAGCTTGTTAACCAAACTGTTAAGAGTGAATTGAATAAGTAATGTAGTTAAAAGTAACGCGTTATTTGTTTAAGTGACAAAGTAACGCGTTATTTTAATTTAGGGGTAGGTAATAAAAATGTGTACATCAGTTATTTATACAGCAGGTGATAGTTATTTTGGCCGGAATCTTGACCTGGAAATTTCCTTTGGTGAAGAGGTAGTGGTTACGCCACGCAATTATTCATTTAAATTTCGTCGAATGCCTTCAATAGACCATCATTATGCAATTACCGGAATGGCAACTGTTCGTGATGGTTACCCATTATATTTTGATGGCGCTAATGAAGAAGGGTTAGGAATGGCTGGACTGAATTTCGACGGCCCTTGTTACTATTTCCCAGAAGATCCTGAAAAGGATAATGTTACGCCATTTGAATTTATTCCGTATATTCTCGGTCAATGTAAGAATGTTACTGAGGCGAAGGAAAAGATTAATAACTTAAACCTGGTTAAAATTAACTTTTCGGATAAATTACCTCTTTCGCCACTTCACTGGTTGATTGCTGATAAGTCTGGAAAGTCGATCGTTGTTGAATCTACCAAAAATGGATTAAATGTCTATGATAATCCAGTCGGTGTTTTGACGAATAATCCAGAATTCCCTCAACAACTGACTAATTTAAGTAATTATCAAAGCGTATCACCTTCAAATCCTGCTAATACTTTAACGCCTGGAGTAGATCTCGATACGTATAGTCGGGGGTTAGGATCACATATGCTTCCCGGTGGAATGGATTCGGAAAGCCGGTTTGTTAAGGTTGCTTTTACTAAATTACATACTCCTGAAGGGGAAAATGAAGAAGAAAATGTCACTAATTACTTCCACATCCTTCATTCAGTTGAACAACAAAAGGGACTAGATGAGGTTGCTCCAAATACGTTTGAATATACGATTTATTCAGATGGCATTGATTTAACAACGGGAACTTTTTACTACATCACATATGAAAATAATCAGATCAATGGTGTTAGACTCGAAAAAGATAAATTAGATGGCAGTGATTTACTGACAACACCATTACAAACAAAGCAAAAAATTAATTACTAAAAAAATAAACTGATAAAAATACCGTTAGTATTCGTACAATTACGATGCTGACGGTATTTTTAGTCTGTTATAATATTCAATTAATATGATTAATAATGCATAAATTATAAAAAATCCTAATTTGGTGTTGATTTAAATTAATATTTCGTGTATATTTATTAACAATCTCAAATGGATGGAGGATAATCTTATGGAAAAAGAAAAAATTGTATTAGCATATTCTGGTGGTTTAGACACATCTGTAGCGATCGCTTGGCTTAAAAATAAAGGCTATGACGTGATTGCATGTTGTATTGATGTTGGTGAAGGAAAAGATTTAGAGGCAATTCAAGAAAAAGGTAAGCAAGTTGGTGCTTGGAAGTCAGTAGTTATTGATGCCAAGTACGATTTTGCAGAGCAATTCGTTCTTCCTGCTTTGCAAGCTCATGCGATGTATGAACAAAAGTACCCACTTGTTTCAGCATTATCCCGTCCATTAATCGTTCAAAAATTAGTTGCAGTTGCCCGAGAATATGGTGCAACAGCAATCGCCCATGGCTGTACCGGTAAGGGCAATGATCAGGTACGTTTTGAAGCTGGTATCCATGCTTTAGCACCTGAAATGAAGATTGAAGATCCTATTCGTGACTGGCATTGGTCACGGGAAGAAGAAATTGAATACGCAAAGGATCATGGTATTCCTGTTCCAATTACAAAGGCTAGCCCATACTCAATTGATGAAAACTTATGGGGACGTGCTAATGAATGTGGAATTCTAGAAGATCCATGGGCAGCAGCTCCTGCGATGCCTATGACCGGACTGTGGCAATTGAGGATACTCCAGATGAACCAACAACAATCCAAATTAGTTTTGAAGAAGGGGTACCAACAGCGATCGATGGACAAAAGATGCCACTTGATGAGTTAATTATGAAACTCGATAAAATTGCGGGTAGTAACGGGATTGGTCGGATTGATCACGTTGAAAACCGTCTTGTTGGAATTAAGTCACGGGAAATTTATGAATGCCCAGCCGCAACTGTATTATTAGCAGCCCATAAAGATCTTGAAGACTTAACTCAAGAACGTGAAGTAGCCCACTTTAAGCCAATCATTGAGCAAAAAATGAGCGAAATTATTTATAACGGTCTTTGGTACTCACCACTGATGAAGTCCCTAGTTGCCTTCATTGAACAATCTCAAACAGTTGTAAACGGTGTTGTTCGGGTAAAATTATTTAAAGGAAACGTCATCTGTGAAGGCCGGAAGTCACCAAACTCACTGTATGACAAGAACTTAGCTACATACACTTCTGCTGATGAATTTGACCAAGAAGCTGCAACTGGATTTATTAAGCTTTGGGAATTGCCAGATAAGGTTTATGCTCAAGTTCAACAAAAAGCACTCGCAAAAAAGAACGAATCAATTAATCCCGGGAAAGGTGTGACTGCCCATGCCGATTAAGCGAATGTGGGGTGGACGGTTTGAAAGCGCAGGGGATGATTTCATTAATCATTTCGGTGCATCAATCGGTTTTGACCAGGAGATGGCAGAAGAGGATATTCATGGTTCTTTAGCGCACGTAAAAATGCTGAAGAAAACTAAGATCCTTTCTGCTAAGGATGCTGATCAGATTATCGCAGGATTAGAAAAACTTGATCACCAGTTAGAAACAGAAGGCCTTCCTTTTTCAATTGATAATGAAGACATTCATATGAATATTGAGGCATTATTGACTAAAGAGATTGGACCAGTAGCTGGTAAACTCCATACAGGAAGAAGCCGGAATGATCAAGTGGCGACAGATTTACACCTCTATGTTAATGAACGGCTACCTAAAGTGATTGAAGCATTAAAACAACTTCAAGCTGAGTTAGTTGCTAAAGCTGAGGAAAACGTTGAAACGATTATGCCAGGGTATACTCACATGCAACATGCGCAACCAATTTCCTATGGACATTACCTAATGGCATACTTCCAAATGCTTCAACGTGATGTAGAACGATTTGAATTCAACGAGAAGCATACTAGTATTTCACCACTTGGAGCTGCAGCGTTAGCCGGAACAACTTTTCCAATTGATCGGCAAATGACTAGTGATTTACTTGGCTTTGATAAGCCATATGAGAATTCATTAGATGCGGTTTCTGATCGTGACTTTGTTCTTGAATTTTTAAGTAATGCTAGCATTCTCATGATGCATCTTTCGCGACTTTGCGAGGAAATCATTTACTGGTGTAGTTATGAATTTAACTATATTGAACTTTCAGATGAATACTCGACAGGAAGCTCAATCATGCCCCAAAAGAAGAACCCTGACATGGCCGAATTGATTCGGGGAAAAACAGGAAGGGTCTATGGCGACTTGATGGGGTTGTTGACCACGATGAAGGGGTTACCGCTCGCTTACAATAAAGATATGCAAGAAGATAAAGAGGGACTCTTCGATGCGGTAAAAACAATCATTCCATCTGTAAAGATCATGACAGGGATGATTAAAACGTTACATGTCCATAAGGCACGGATGGAACATGCAACTCATCATGATTTTTCAAACGCCACTGAGCTAGCTGACTATTTGGCGACAAAAGGAATTCCTTTCCGGCAAGCACACGAAATTGTAGGTGAGCTTGTTCTCAAGGGACTAAAAACGGGTACAAACTTGAGTGATATTCCATTAGCCGATTATCAGAAGATCAATCCGCAAATTGACAATGATGTTTATGAATGCTTAAAGCCTAAAGTAGCTGTAGAACGGCGTCAATCTGAAGGTGGCACTGGCTTCAGTCAGGTTCGTCAACAGATAAAGGTTGCCAAAAGTATTTTAGGCAAGTAGCTTCAGTTAATTTTAGAATGCCATAAGAATAAGACAGGCACTAAATGCTCAATTACAGAACATTTAGTGCCTGTTTATATTTGAATGATTTAAAAATAATTCGGCTTAAAAATTATTTGCTTGTTGCATCGTTTCATTTGTAAATTTAAATCAGTAGTTCTAAACTAAAAATCCTACTAGAGGAATGTTGCTATGATATAATCATATTCAGAATCTACTTAATATTAAACTAAAGGAGAAATTTTAGTTGGTAGAAAAGAACGAAGAAATTGAACAAACATTTCAAATAACAAGTCCAGAATTAGAAGTCGCCCTACTTGGGGTTCAAGATAAATTTGTTTCCCTATATGAGCAAGGAATGGAAGTTACCATTAATCCTTTTGGCGATAATATTAAGATTAAAGGACTACCAGAAGATGTTAAGATGACTGCTGATGTATTGTATGCACTCAGTGACTTAACTGAACAGGGGATCCGCCTTCACAGTACTGACATTGTAAGTGCAATGAAGATGGCTCACCGAGGAACGCTTAATTACTTTGCTGATCTATATAGTGAAACAATTATTCGAGATCGTCGTGGTCGTTCGATTCGGGTTAAGAACTTTGGCCAGCGACAATATGTTAATGCGATCAAGCACAATGATATTTCATTTGGGATTGGCCCAGCTGGTACTGGTAAAACCTACTTGGCTGTTGCAATGGCAGTTGCAGCGTTAAAACGGGGAGAAGTTGAACGGATTGTGTTAACTCGTCCTGCAGTGGAAGCGGGAGAAAGTCTTGGTTTTCTTCCTGGTGATCTTCAAGAAAAAATTGATCCATACTTACGGCCAATCTATGATGCTTTGAATGATATCTTGGGTGCTGATCATACTCAGCGTTTGATGGAACGGGGAGTTATTGAAATTGCACCGCTAGCATACATGCGTGGACGGACATTGGATAGTGCATTTGTAATTCTTGATGAAGCACAAAACACCACTAATGCACAAATGAAGATGTTTTTAACTCGACTCGGCTTTGGCTCAAAGATGGTTGTTAATGGTGATATTTCCCAGATTGACCTCCCACATGGTACGCGGAGTGGGTTAATTAGTGCTGAACGTATCTTGAAGGATATCAAGTCAATTAAGTTTGTTCGGTTTACTGCGGAAGATGTTGTTCGTCACCCAGTTGTTGCGCGGATTATTAATGCTTATGAGACTAACGCAACTAAACGACTAGAAAAACGTGATGAAGAAAAAGAAGCAGCTGCCAAACAAGCTGCTCAAGAAAAGAACAAGGATAAGGAATAAATTATGGAACTCGAAATTTATGACCATACCTCTGAAAAAGTTAGTGCTGAACATTTAAACCTTATTAAGGACTTGCTAAACTTTGCCGGAAAGAAACTGGACTTAGCTGATAATACTGAGATGTCTGTTACACTTGTGAATAATCCAGAAATTAAGGAGTTAAATTCTCAGTATCGACATGTTGATCGGGCAACAGATGTTTTGAGTTTTGCTGCTGAAGAATCTGGGGATGAGACACCAATTATCATGGATCCGGAATTGGCGGCTGAGTTTCCTGTTAATTTAGGAGACTTGTTTATTTCTGTTGATAAGGTTGCTGAACAAGCAAAATTTCTTGGTCATTCGGTTGAACGCGAGCTCGGCTTTTTAGTTGTACATGGTTTCTTACATCTAAATGGATATGATCATGAACAACCGGAAGATGAAAAGAAGATGTTCTCATTACAACGGGAGATTCTTGATCAATATGGTCTCGAAAGATAATCATCAAGTTGAGAAGAACCACCACCTAATTCAAGCTATGGGTCATGCGTGGGACGGAATAATAGACGTAGTTACTCAAGAAAGAAATATGCGTTACCACCTGCTTGCAGCAGTCACTGTTATTATTTTGGGCTTCTTACTCAATGTTGATCGCCTGGAATGGTTGTGGTTGCTGTTGGCGATCTTGGTTGTCTTTTCTGCTGAATTCCTAAATACAGTTATTGAGGCAGTTACAGATTTACTTGGAGAACACCATTACGATGTTAATATCAAGAAAGCTAAGGATGTTGCAGCTGGTGGAGTGTTAATCACCGCTATTTTTGCTGTTTTGGTAGGTTTAATTATTTTTCTACCGAAGTTATTAAAATTATTAGATTACTAGGAAGAGAGAATAATAAATGGATAATCCAAATTACAAATCTGGTTTTGTTGCCTTAATTGGTCGACCAAATGTTGGTAAGTCAACCTTTTTAAATTATGTTGTTGGTCAAAAAGTTGCAATAATGAGTAATGTTGCGCAAACCACCCGGAATAAGATTCAAGGGATCTACACAACAGACGATGCACAAATCGTGTTTATTGATACACCAGGTGTTCATAAGCCACAAACAAAACTCGGTGACTTTATGGAAAAGTCGACGCTTTCAGCTTTAGATGAAGTTGATGCAGTGCTTTATCTTGTATCAGCAACTGAAGATCGGGGACCAGGTGATGATTTCATCATTGATCGGTTGAAGAAGGTTAAGCAACCAATCTTCTTAGTTATTAACAAGATTGATCAGATCCACCCAAATGATTTACCAACAATTACTGATCAATATAAGGATGCTTTACCATTTGCTGGGATCTATCCAATTTCAGCTCTTCAGGGTAATAACATTAATCCATTGATTGATAAGCTCATTGAAACTTTGCCTAATGGTCCACAATATTACCCTAGTGACCAAATTAGTGATCACCCTGAACGGTTTGTGATTGCGGAAATGATTCGTGAAAAGGTATTTGAATTAACTCGTCAAGAAGTACCTCATTCTGTAGCGATTGACGTTACTTCTGTAAAAAGGGAAGATAATGAGCACGTACATATTTCTGCAAATATCATTGTCGAACGTCCTGGGCAAAAGGGAATTATCATTGGTAAAAAGGGTCAGATGCTAAAGAAGATCGGTACCAAAGCACGTCAAGATATTGAACGGTTGCTAGGCGATAAAGTTTTCCTTCAATTATGGGTCAAAGTAGTCCCTGATTGGCGTGATAAGTCCGCAATGCTAAAAGATTACGGTTACCGGAATAAAGATTACTAAATTGAAAGGATGACCCCAATGAGTCGGGTTACAACTGATTTTAGGGGAATAATAATGTTTCGCCGCGACTATCGGGAACGCGATCTATTAGTTAAGATCCTGACAGATAAAATTGGCCCAGCGATGTTTTTTATCAAGGGCGCCAAGAAACGTGGCTTCCGAATGACGGCTGACATTTTGCCTTTTACTCACGGTACCTATATTGGTTCATTAGCAAATGATGGCTTGAGTTTTATTAATACTGCAAGTGAAACATACCAGTATCGAACAATTGCGAGTGATATTAGTAAGAATGCTTATGCAACTTATATTCTTGCGTTAGTTGATAGTGCATTTCAAGATGGTCAGGGAATCGGTGGCTGGTTTAATCAGGTTGCAGCAGCGCTT
>JAHLFK010000029.1 GCA_018883805.1 Candidatus Limosilactobacillus merdavium
CTATCCAACTGTTCTGGTAAGGGTTCCTGGATTAGGATCCCGTTAATCATTTCATCTTCATTAAACCGCCGAATATCATGCAAGACTTCTTCCTGACGAACGTCATTGGGATATACAGATAATACTGAATGGATCCCCAATTTCTTGGCCTGTCGATCTTTCATTCGAGTATAAATCTTACTTGCAGGATCTTCGCCAACAAGAATTACTGCTAATCCCGGGATGATTCCATCATTTGCCAATCGCGATACCCGATGCGCTGTATTCTCATTAATCTCTTTTGCCACCGCACGACCATCAATTAGTGTTGTCATCTTGATATTCCCCTTTTAAATTCTTCTAAAAAATATTCTACCATATCAACATTTAAAGAAGTTCAATTAATAATGGTTGTAACACAAATTTCAACATATGAAGGAACTAGTTAGATGTCAAAATAAAGGCCCCTAGCATCCAAAAAAAGTGAATACTAAGAGCCAATAATTTTATAGGAAGATATGAAACAATTAGCCAACAAACTAACTATTTTACCTACTATATTAATTATTCGTGATTTTCTATTTTTCTTTCGAACTTTCCTAAAGCCCCATTAATGAACTTCCGTGACTTATCGTTACTATAGTCCTTAGCTAATTCCAAAGCCTCGTTAATTGCAACAACTGTTGGAACCTCTTCCACATATTGAATCTCGTACAAAGCTAATCTTAAAATCACAAGATCCGTTTGTGCTAAACGGTTGATTTCCCAACCACTAGCCAACAATTCGCTAATCTGTCCATCCAGTTCGTCTTGGTGATCTTCAACACCACTAACGACTGTTTGCACGTAAGTTGGAACTTCATCAGCGTGCTTGGGTAATGCTTCATAAATATCAGTTAAGGTAGCATCTGGATTAGATTGCTTAGCAAATAAAATTTGGAAGGCTTCTTCACGCATTTCATGACGATTAGGTTTCATTACTTGTCACCAGCCTTATCGTCTTCATGTTCACCAAAGATGTCGTCTGGGTTTACGGTTTGTTCCGCTTCTTTTTGAACGATTCCCTTTACGTGAATATTTACTTCACTAACTTCAAGATCTGTCATTAAGGCAACTTGTTGCTTAACCTTGTCTTGAATCTTGGCTGCAAGCTTAGGAACTGATACACCGTAATCAATATAAACATCAATATCAATAACTAAATTATCATTTTGATTAGATAATTTTACTCCCCGACGTTGATCAGAACGGCCCAGTAATTCACCCACACTATTAGCGATTGAACCATGCATCTTTGAAACACCGTCAATTTCATTTGCAGCAACGCCCGCGATAATTTCAATAACCCGAGGTGCAACTTGGATTGTTCCAAGAGATTGGTCTTCACTACTCAAAATGATTTTTGAATCTTCTGCCATCGTAAGTCCTCCATTTTTATTTCAAAAACGGAATCTTGAAGAAAATAGATTCCGCATTAATCTTTATCGAATATCTCATTATTATTTTGCACTATCTACTATAAAAAAGCAACAATCCCGTTAACTAGTTTTTAGGGTAAACCGCTCTAGTAACTGGGAATGACGATTGTACCAATCATGAATCACCAAATCAATATTATTCGTATAAAAATCACCAAACGCAACGTTATTCATCTTCATAACTTCATTTAAGAATGATCGCGGATGCTTCAGCTGCCTTTGAAAACGTACCACAGTCGCATGACCAGAAAATGTTTCATAGCGTTCATCTAGAATCAAGCCATTTTGGGAAAGATTCGTTCTTAATTCATCGCGCAATTTTGTTAATTCAGGTGAATAAAAGCCCTTAACTAGTACTGCCCCAGGACTACAAATTAAGCCAGCTAAGTGCCAATTAATGGGCTTAATATGCTTAACTGTTTCTCTAATAACCTGCTGATACTGATCTTTTTCTGTTTTCGTTAAATGGAAGTCAGCTGTTACTCGTCGAAGATCCATAATAGTGATATGGATTGTTGGGGATTGGTAATAATATTGGAACGGTTCTTGAAGCTTTAACTTATTCAATGCAAAATTAATATTCCTGGTAACATGAGCAGGAAGGTGCACAAGTAGAGTTAGCCCCCTGCGTGAATCAGATTCTAAATTTTGCAAGTTATCGTCAAGCTGTTCATGGCGATTCCAAAGAGCATGAATCCCCTCTTGCTCGATTTGCGTATAGAAATTTTCCAGTTTGCTATCCATGATCACTTAACAATCATCAATTCAGTCGGTGCAGTCGTAATAACTTCAGCCCCACCATGGGTTACCACAATATCATCCTCGATCCGGACTCCACCAATCTCGGGGATATAAATTCCAGGCTCAACTGTGATAACTTCATTATTTTTCAGACGGACTTTTTTCGTTCCCGGTGCATATGTTGCTGGTAATTCATGAACAGCGAGACCGATCCCGTGCCCCATTCCGTGATTGAATTCATCGCCGTAGCCAGCTTCTTCAATTAATGATCGGCCATAAGCATCCAACTCATTACCATGAATGCCAACCTTAGCATGATCGATTACTAATTGACGCGCTTCGTTAACGATTCCATAAATATCTCGTAATTCAGGATCAATTGAACCCACTGCAAACGTCCTGGTTAAATCTGCCGTATAACCATCTAGATAGTAGCCAAAATCAAGCGTAACCACGTCACCATCAGCAATTTCCTTATTCGAAGCTGTAGCATGCGGCTTAGCTGAGTTCACCCCACTTGCTACGATGGTAGGAAATGAAGCTTCTGATGCACCATGCATTTTCATCCAGTAATCAAGTTTGGTAGCAAGCTCCCACTCTGTCATTCCGGGATGCACAATCGATAGGACATACTCATATCCTGCTGATTGTAATTCAGCCGCAGCACGCAATTTTTCAATTTCTGTACTATCCTTAATCAATCGCATCCGTTCAATCAGATGATCGAACGGCACAATATCAGAAGTCATTAATTCATCAAAAAGATCAAAGAGGTGGTATGATACAGAATCTTCAAATCCTAAAACTTTGAGATCTAATGCTTCACAAATGCGGTTAACAGCCCCGTAATAGTCTCGACTGATAGTTGCGACAACCTCATCAGATTCAAATTCTCCTAAGGCAAGTTGATAACGATCATCAGTTATAATAATTGCGTTCTGGGGGGTCACCAGGAGGCAGCCGTCTCCCTGTAAAAGGTTAAAGCCAGTCAAATAAAAAATGTTCTTCTGATCGGTGACTAAGAAAGCATCAATATATAAACGTTCAAAGTTTTTCTGTAGTTTACTAATCCGTGACATTAATTTTCTCCTGAATTTATTTTTTAGATAGATCTATTATATGAGATTTAACTGAAAAATGGGTAATTATGATTTTAAAAATAAAAAAGCCAAGCATTTAAGCTCGGCTAATTTAATATTTATTCGGCAACAGGGTAAACTGAAACCTTCCGCTTGTTACGGCCTAAGCGTTCGAACTTAACACGACCAGCAACCTTAGCGTAAAGAGTATCGTCACCACCACGACCAACGTTTTCACCTGGGTTGATGTGAGTACCACGTTGACGGTAGATGATTGATCCAGCTGTTACGATTGAACCATCAGCAGCCTTAGTACCAAGACGACGACCAGCTGAGTTCCGACCGTTGGCAGTGGAACCGCCCCCTTTGTGGTGAGAGAAGAATTGCAAATCCATAATCATAATCGTTCACCTCCAGCAAATAGTTTATTTTTCAAACATTTTAACTTTAATGTTCTTTGGATAGCTTTCTGCCACATCATTCATCCCATCAAAGAATGTCTGCATGATAACTTGAGCATCATGACTCAAACTTATCTCTGTAACATTAAGAAAGCCACCGTTATCACTATCGCTGTCAACATGTGGCGAAGTCTTTGCGACATCCGTCAAGGCATTGATAGTCGATATTGATAAAGCAGATGCAGCTGCACAAACAATATCTTGCCCATAAGGACCAGAATCCGCATGTCCCTGCATCTTAAAAGCGGTAATTTGGTGATCCGAATTCAAATTAAATGTTACTCGAATCATTATCTTACCTCCGCATTAAGCATTGATCTTGTTAACAGTAACCTTAGTGTATGGTTGACGGTGACCTTGCTTAGTGTGGGTGTGCTTCTTAGGCTTGTACTTGAAAGTAACAACCTTCTTTTCCTTACCTTGCTTGTCAACAGTTCCTTCAACTGATGCACCATCAACTAATGGAGTACCAATCTTAGTGCTGTCGCCACCGACAAAGATTACTTGATCAAAAGTAACCTTGTCGCCTTCCTTAGCATCAAGCTTTTCAACGTAGATTGAAGAACCTTCTTCTACCTTGTATTGCTTACCGCCAGTTACGATAATTGCGTACATAAATTTGTGCACCTCCTTAGTTTCTAAGACTCGCCGAACCAAGTAGCAAAATGCTTCAAACTTGGCAGCGTGCGGTTGTAGTTGTTGGGTCACAAATACAACATTTGCATAATATCAAATATTCCCAGCAGAGTCAACCAAAACTATGCTTTTACCTAAAATTATCCTTCATTACCAGATAAAAAGCGCTTGGTACCTTATATCAGATACCAAGTGCCCTTTTCTACGAGAATGTTATTCGACTTATCTCGTAATAATCCCTAAATGTCCTGCAGTGCTGACTCGGTTTCCCGACTAAAGAAACCTAGCAAAAGAACATTTTGGGAATCAATTTGATCGAGCATCTTCCCAACGCTTTGTGTCATGTAGCGCGACGTGTAAATCATTCCGTCTTTCAACCAATGACTTATTAAACCTAGAAGAGCTGAATCAATGAAGGAGATCTGCAAATTTAATGGAACTTTTGATTGCTCATCAGGTTCTGCTACCTCAGTATAATACTTAGTTAGTTGATCGGATAAACGATCATAAAGTTGCTCATAGAAGAAGTTATTTCTCTCGTTATTCAGCAATACATCGAAAATATCAGCTTCACTCTCAATATACTGAAACGCCTTCTGAAGTGAGAACACCTGCACCGTTCGGCCTTTAGTAAAACTAAGGTCTTCACTTTCCACCATTACACGATCAAAGAATTCGTCGAGAATTTCATTCATTGCTGACTTAATGAAATCCTGCTTGTCCTTATAGTGAAGATAGAAAGTTCCCCGGGTGATGTTGGCGGTTTCAGTAATTTTTTGGACACTGATGTTTTCTAATTTCTCACGACGCATCAGATAAACCAGAGCCTTGCGAAGACTGTTACGAGTCTTCACAACACGTGGATCTGCTTTATTACCTGCCATAAATCATCATCCCTTCGTTTTCAGCTTAAGTTCTCCTCGCTTTCGTACTTCTACTAATTTAAAGTATAGTTTCTGAAAGCGGTTCAGTCAAATAATAGAGCTAATTATTTTATAAAAAAAAGCAATAATTAAATATTGGTCCATTGACAATTTACTGGGTAAAATTATATACTAAAGTTTGTTCTGAAACGGTAGCTCAACTGGATAGAGCATCGGTCTTCTAAACCGAGGGTTGAGGGTTCAAGTCCCTCTCGTTTCACTAATTAATAATGAGGCTAACAAAATGTAATATTTTCGTTAGTCTCTTTTTTATTCAAGCTGTTCGTTTTCTCTAAATTTCTTTATAGTTTCTAAACATTTAATAAAGATTAACCCCATTTATTAACAAATAATTGCAAAATAATGAGAAAATATAATAATAAAAATAGAGAATGCTTTTTGAGGTGATTATTCATGTTACCATTCTTTGTTATTATTTTTATTCTAGTCGGTTCAGTTGTTGGTCAAATTATGTTTGGCAGTAAAGACAACAGTGACCAAACAGCTGGAAAACACGTTGCTTCTCGCAGCAATTATAATAGTCGAAAAGCATGATCGTTTTCGATTCAACTAAATAAGGCTCTTATGTTCGATTTACCGAATATAAGAGCCTTATTTTTTATTCTTCTGTATCCCAGAGTTCACGTTGTTTTTTAATCAATTTTTCATAACCTTCAGTGATTTGATCGTCACTTAAGCTTAGATCAACCATCCCCCACTTAATCAGCAAGTGCCAAGCATGACGAAAACTTTCTTGACGATGGTTATAGTATGCATCGTTAAGAAAATGTTTAATTGCTAAGTACTGCTTATTTAACTCAGTGAGTTTAGTAGTTGCTTTCGCCCGGTCAATTAATTGCCACTGTTTTTCATCCATTACAATAAGATGGGTCCATTGCTTCTTAGCACTGAACAGCAAGAATAATTCAATGGCTTTTAAATAATGACTTTTAATTGCTTGCTCATCTTTTGCTGGTTGATCTAATACATCAAACCATCCACTACTTTCAGCAAGTTTTGCTAACTCAACATCCAATGCGACGAAGATTGTTTGTTGACGAGCTTCCGGACCGATTTCTAATTCTTTAGCATCATCAACATCTAATTCTAAATCAATTACCTGGTGCAATAATGTCGTCCAATTTATCATTTCATTCACCTCATCAAAAGAAAAGAGTGAGAATGGCGACCCAATCTCAACTCTTCTTGCTAGAATCTCTTTATTAGTTAAAATTCTGTTCTGTTGATTCTCCAACTACAGGTTCGTCCTCTGGATCATCTGCGAAAATCAACGGATCTGACTTAACTGCCAATTCCTCACGATTGTTTAGGTACCAGTCACGAATTAATTGGTAATGAAGCAACAGGTCAAAGAATGAAACACGGTTATCAGGATCTTGAACTGTAAAGAACCATTGCTGACTATAATCGTCAGGATCAAAGGAAATATCAAGATTAACATCACGATCAAGACGTAACTCTGCACCATTATTCTTTGGCAAGTTAAAGAGCATGTAATCAGTCTCAGCAGTAGCAACAAAGAGGCGGTCGATCACAGTTAATGATAGTTCTGGTTCTGTTAAATCGTAATGTTGCTCGTTGCTTACTCCAAGGATTCCCCGATCGATAACAAAGTCTAAATCATCATGTAAGGCCTGGGTAAACAGGAGTAATGGCTTAATTGCTGAACGTAAGTCTAGGTCTGAATACTTCTTTAACCCCTTAACAATAAAGTAATTAATTAACGCCTTATTGTTAAACCGTAACATTTGATGTTCAAGATTTAATGAAAATAGGGGTTCATTATCATTGACATCAGTAAAGGCTGCATTACCTTCTGGATCCTTTGTGAAATGGAAAAGAACATTATCACCAAGAGAGGAAATCGTTGCGTAAAAACGATGGCTAGTTGGATCTTCAGTAACCTTAATTTCACCATTAGAATGCATCTCTAACAAACGGCTCATTAATAATAGGTAATAATCAGCTGTTTGATAATGTTGAGGAAACTTAACAAATGGATCTTCTAAATCTAACTTAATTAAATCGTTAGTGGCATCTAACAGATCATGGGCTTCGTCTGTATTGGCAAGCTTGGTTAACAATTCAACATAGTGTTGGCCAATTGCCAATCCATTTTTAAAGGAATTAGCTAGCGCATTTACCTGTTCAGATGGTCGATTCAACATTTGATCATTGTTCATCATCTGTCACCTGCTTTTCCTGATCGTCAGACAAGCTCTTAATATAATTGGCATATAGGTTGCGGTTTGCTAATTCAAAATCTTCGAAAGAACCAAAAGTATCAATAATACTCTTTTGTTCATAACTCAAAATAGTATTCTCTTTTGAAAGAGAGAGAACAACTTGCTCGTTATCCTTGATTGTTTGCGCAGCTGTTCGCGATTCTTCTTCCTCATCTTCTAGCTTTTGCAAAGCATCAACAAGATTTTGACGACTTTCCTTATTCTTACTACTTTCCCAGATCCCAGAATGAGAGGAAATGTCCTTCAGCTGTTCTTGAAGCTTTGATCGCTTTTCTTCACGTTCTCGTTGGTGATCAATCAAATCTTGTAGTCGGTCATTCTCAGCGGAGATCTTATCAATCTTATCACTATTAAACCGCTTATTATCATGAGCAAGTTCAAAGGTCTTTTTCAGCTTATCATATTCTTCTTCATTGAATACAAAGCGAACATTCAAAACATCAAGTTCACCAAACTCACGCCGATCCCACCAATTACCAAAGTAGATCCGGTAATGACCTGTCTCATATTCTTCATAATAGAAGAAAGGATACTTCCGTCCTAAATAATCGATCAGGTTTACGCTGAGGAAATTACTTAGATAATTGGTAATATCATCAACTAATCCCATTACGCTTTGATTATTTGGCTGTTGTTCACGATGTTCAATTTCTTTTGCGTATCGTTGATTATCTAATAGTTGGTATATTTTTTTATCATGATGACTTTTAACTGCTTCTTCTACTTGACGCAAGAATGATATTTTTCCAGTAATCCGTTGGTCAATAATCTCACTCACGTCATGAGCAGTTTGTTCATGTCCTGAATTTGCCATATACACCGCTCCTCACTTTAATAACTAGTTTTAATCTTAATCGACTTGAGAGAATATTTAAAGAACTTCATAAATTATTGAAGAGTTTCTTTACATTTGAAGGACGAACGTTGATTTTATAAAGAAATGGACTATAATAATAATTGTAGATATACCACATATGTGGAGTATCTACTGTCGAAGCGTTTCGGAAAGAGGCGAAGTTTAATGGCACTTAGTAAGCAAGAACGTAAGGAAATGGCTCGTAAGGCCATGGAAAAGCGTAGCAGCAAGAAGCCAGATGGTTCTGGATTTGCAAAGATTGATGCTGACGCCAAGAAACTGAGCGATTAACTTTTTTGAAGCAATTCACTCTTTTATTCAAGAGGCTTAATAAAAAGGCCTCTTGAATTCTTTTTAAAGCAAAACTTACCTACAGTATAGTTACATAATAGGCACTAAATATCCGATTGAACTTCGAATACTTAGTGCCTATTTTCTTATTTAATTTTCACGATGCTTACTACTCATTTTAAAGAACAATTAATTTTTAGCATCCTTAACGTACTTCTCTAATCGATCCATTCCTTCTTCAATCTGATCCATCTCGGTAGCATAACTAAATCTTAAGTATCCTTCGCCACCCTTGCCAAAGAATGAACCAGCAGTAACCGCAACATGAGCTTTCTTAACTAGATCATAAATAATCTTAATATCATCTTGTTCAAGAAAGGCTGGAATCTTAGCGAAAATGTAGAACGCTCCCATTGGTCGACTACATTCAAATCCCATTGCAGATAAGCGCTCTTTCATGTAGTCACGACGCTCAACATATTTTTTGTCCATTTCCTTAGTTGCCGCAGTTCCACCCTTTAAAGCAGCTTCAGCAGCATCTTGTGTAAAGGTTGCAACATCGGTCATTACGAAAGAATGGACCTTAAAGATTTCGTTGGTAATTGCTTCTGGAGCACAAACATAACCGATCCGCCAACCAGTCATTGCATAAGACTTAGACAAACCATTAGTCAAAATAGTTTGTTCAGGTAATGCACGGGCCATAGAAGCATAGCCACCATCATAGATTAATTCACTATAGATTTCATCACTAATTGCAAAGATTGGTTTGCCCTTAATTAAAGCAGCTAATGCATTTAATTCTTCTTGGGTATAAGCTATTCCGGTAGGGTTTGAAGGATTTACAAAGATAACACCCTTTACTCGGTCACCATACTTATCTAAGTATGATTTCAGCAACTCAGGGGTTAACTTAAAGTTGGTCTTAGATGTATCAACTTCAACTGCCGTCCCACCTGCAATAACTGCATCTGGACTGTAAATTGAGAACGTTGGTGTTGGTACTAAGATTACATCCCCTGGATTAGTGATCGCAGTAATTGCTGAATATACCCCTTCTGTAACCCCATTAGTAATTAAGATTTCTTTTTTAGGATCATAATGAAGATCATAGTTTTGGGCTAAAAAATCAGATACCGCTTGAAGGAGTCCTGCAGTACCTCGTTGTGGAGCATAATGAGTACGGTTATTTTGAATGCTCTTAATTGCTGCTTCTTTAATATATTCGGGAGTATTAAAATCAGGCTCACCGATTGTAAATTTAATCACATCGTCAAACTGTGAAGCATAGTTACTAAACTCAAAAATTTTTAGTTTGGGAACGTCTTTTAAAACGTTTCTCATATGTTGACTCATTTCAACCATTATTAACTACCTCACTCATAATTAAACTTTCATAAATAAGGTTAAAGCATTTGTTCAGTAATGGTCAAGCTTATTAATTCAATTTTAAAAAACAAAACGACGATAATGGTCAATTTATACCAATTATCGTCGTTAGTTTTTATTAAGCTTGCAAAGCCTTAATCATCCGGTCAAGCAATTCAATATCAGTATCACGGGAGTAAATATCCATGATTTCGTAAATTTGTGGAGCAGAAGTTGAACCGGTAAATGCTAAGTTAAGTGGGAAGTATAATGCACGACCCTTAATACCAGTAGCCTTACCAACTTCCTTGATTGCTTGGTTGTAGTCGTCCGCACCATTTTCAAGCTTTTCCTTAAGACCAGTCAAGACAGCTAAAACATCATTATTGTCAAAGTCGTCATTGTCCTTAATCAAGTCGTAGTTAAAGTTTTCATTGAGGACGTTGTAGTATGACCAAACATATTCAATCACCTCAAGGAGCTTATTAACATCCCGTTGGTGAACGTGAATTGTCTTAGCAATTAAGTCCTTCAGTTGATCTTCAGGGATTGATTGAAGACGTTTTGCTTCTTCAGTTTCACCTTCATTAACTAATTCCATAGTCCGATCAGTTAATTCTTCAACTGACATCTTCTTGATGTATTGAGCGTTCATCCAATCAAGCTTCTTTTGATCGAAGTAAGCTGGTGCCTTAGACATCCGCTTTGGATCGTAAACCTTGATCAATTCATCCTTAGAGTAAATTTCACGTTCGCCAACTGGTGACCAACCTAAGAATGCGATGAAGTTAAAGATAGCTTCGTGAAGGTAACCATGCTTCTTGTATTCGCTGATGAATTGCAAAGTATCCTTGTCACGCTTACTCAACTTCTTCCGGGTCTTAGGGTTAAAGATCAACGGAATGTGACAGAAGGTTGGGTGATCCCAGCCAAGTGCTTCATAAATAGCAATTTGCTTTGGTGTGTTGGAAATGTGATCAGCACCACGAAGAACATGGGTAATGTCCATACTGTGATCATCAACAACAACAGCAAAGTTGTAGGTTGGCATTCCATCACTCTTTTCGATGATGAAGTCACCACCAAGGTTGTCTGAGTTGAAGGAAACGTGACCTCGAGCGATGTCATCCCATTCATAATCGTGATCCTTTGGTAAGTGGAAACGAATAGTTGGCTTCAAGCCCTTAGCTTCAGCAGCCTTTTGTTCTTCTTCACTCTTACCATACCAGCGACCGTCATAATGAGGAGCTTCATTGTTAGCCCGTTGACGTTCACGCATTTCAGTCAATTCTTCTTCGGTTGAGTAATCCTTGTAAGCAAGGCCCTTATCAAGTAATTCTTGAATGTACTTGTGGTAAATTCCTTGTTCGTTCCGTTCACTTTGACGATATGGAGCGTACTTTGGATTAGGCTTGTTAGGACCTTCATCCCAGTCGATCCCTAACCAATGTAAGTTATCACGTTGGCTTTCTTCACCATTCTTAACGTTCCGCTTAGTATCCGTATCTTCAATCCGTAATACCATTGTGCCGTTAAAGTGGCGAGCAAATAAATAGTTAAAAAGGGCTGACTGCGCATTACCAATGTGTAAGAAACCTGTTGGACTAGGTGCGTAGCGAACTCTGACCTTCTTGTCATCCATGTTTGCGATTCTCCTTTAATATCTGTTTCACGAAAGAATTCGTGACTGCAACATGTTTAATTGTATCGGAATGTTGCTATTTGTCAATTTCATTCAATCACAGATAATGAGGGACCGCAAGTTTCTTCTCTCAGTCCCTCATTATTGTGTTATTTAGTTAATATCTAAACTAATATTTTTCCATGTAACGGTTACGTTCCCAATCTGAAACATGAGCCCGGTAAGTATCGTATTCACGATTCTTGGCTTCTTCAAAGCTTTGGTAAAGGTGTTCACCCATTGAACCCTTAATAACGTCATCTTCAGCCAAGTCTTTAAGGGCACTGTGTAAGGTGTCAGGCAAGTTAACAATTCCCTTATCCTTGCGTTCTTGGGCGGTCATGTCGTAAATGTTTTCATCAACATTGTGAACTGGTGGCAATTGGTTACGCAAACCATCTAAACCAGCTTCAAGAACAGCAGCGATTGCCAAGTATGGGTTAGCTGCTGGGTCAGCTGACCGCAATTCCAAACGAGTACCCATTCCACGGTCGTTTGGAATACGAACTAATGGTGAACGGTTAGAAGTTGACCAGGCAACGTAAACAGGTGCTTCATAACCTGGTACCAACCGCTTGTATGAGTTAACGATTGGGTTAACGATTGCAGTGTAACTACGTGCATGCTTCATCAAGCCGCCCAAGAAGTGGTAAGCAGTTTCGGATAATTGGTTTTTATCATTTTCATCAAAGAAGGCATTCTTGCCATCTTGGGTGAAGAGTGACATGTTAAGGTGCATTCCAGAACCGTTAATTCCAGATAATGGCTTTGGCATAAATGTTGCATGAAGGCCATACTTCTTAGCAATTGTCTTTACGACCAACTTGAAAGTTTGAATGTTGTCGGCAGCTTCAAGTGCATTGGAGTACTTAAAGTCAACTTCATGCTGACCAGGAGCAACTTCGTGGTGGGCAGCTTCAACATCAAAGCCCATCTTTTCCAAAGCAAGAACAATATCACGACGACAATCTTCACCAATGTCAGCTGGTTCCATGTCAAAGTAATTTTCAGAATCGTTAACCTTAGTGGTTGGGTTACCATTTTCGTCTGTTTCGAAAAGGAAGAATTCAGGTTCAGGTCCGATGTTAAATGACTTGAATCCCATGTCTTGCATGTCCTTAATAACCCGCTTCAAATTGTTCCGTGGGTCACCACTAAATGGAGTCCCATCTGTCATATGAACACTGCAGATTACTCGTGCAACCTTACCATGATCAGCACCCCATGGGAAGACCAACCAAGTAGACATATCTGGGTAAAGGTACATGTCACTTTCTTCAATCCGTACAAAACCATCAATTGAAGAACCATCAAACATGATCTTATTATCCATTAACTTATCTAATTGACTAACTGGTAAGTCAACACTCTTAATTGTTCCTAATAAGTCAGTGAACATAACCCGCAAGAAACGGATATCTTCATCCTTAACCATTTGACGAACTTCATCTTTGGTATATAAATGTCTAGCCATATCTTCATTCCCTTTCTTGAAAAAACACCTTAACATAGCAGATTACTTAATAAAACAAAGTAGAGAAATCTCTAAATTAGCATAGCTAAAACTTAGACCAAAGCTAGACCAATCCATAAACTACTTACCATATCCTATTGAATAAACCTGTTTTCTTAATACTGCTTAAGGATACCAATTGAAGGCCATTAAGTCAATTTACTGAAAACGTTTTAACCTGATCATAACCAAATCAACACGAAAACTTTACTTTTTTAACCATGAAATAATAAATTGTTTAATTTCATTAGTATCATTCTGACCACTCACCAAATCAAACCAGTTAACATCCATTTTATTTCTAAACCAGGTTAATTGTCGTTTGGCATAATGTCTGGAATCTCGTTTAATTTTTTCAACGGCCTCTTCCAGCGAACACTGTCCTTCAAAATATGGGAACAATTCATGATAACCAATCCCCTTACCGGCTGGTAAATCTTTTCCGCCGTTATCATATAGCCATTTAGCTTCTTCAAGCAGGCCATTTTTCATCATTAAATCAACTCGCTGATTGATTCGTTGGTATAAAACTGGTCGTGCGGTTGTTAAACCAATTAATAAGAAATCATCATGAGCTTGTTTTTGCTCCTGATCCGAAAATAATTGGCCATTATTCTCAATTACTTCAAGCGCTCGAATAACTCGCCTTGAATTATGCTCGGGAATAGCAGCGGCAGCTTCCGGATCTTTTTCACTTAGTTGTTTCCAA
This sequence comes from Candidatus Limosilactobacillus merdavium, assembly GCA_018883805.1. Lineage (GTDB taxonomy): Bacteria > Bacillota > Bacilli > Lactobacillales > Lactobacillaceae > Limosilactobacillus > Limosilactobacillus merdavium. The sequence continues at coordinate 13,983 of JAHLFK010000029.1, forward strand.
ACATAGTGTTCTCCCTTTTCTTCAAGGATTTTAAGCAAACGTTGACGAAATTCCTGCGACGCTCTCTCATCTTGCTGTCCCCCTAAAGAAAGGTTATTGGTTAGTGATTGAAGATAAAAGCCAGTTCCACCGACGATTAATGGTAAATGCTTAGCAGCGTTAATCTTCTTAATCCAATCATTGGCTTCCTGCTTAAATTTAGCAACTGAATATTGTTCGTTAATATCACAAATATCAATCAAATGATGGGGGATCCCAGCCATTTCTTCGGGGGTAATTTTTGCTGTCCCAATATCGAGATGTCGATAAACTTGCATTGAATCGCCAGAGATCACTTCTCCATCAAGTGCTTGTGCAATTTCAATTGATAATGCTGTTTTGCCGACCGCAGTGGGGCCAACGATTGCCACAACTTTAGACATGATTAAACTCCTTAAAGTAAATTTTGCTCTTTCTTACTGGTAAAAAGCCGCCATTTCTTGCATAATAGAGGTAACATATAATTAAGAGGAGGCTATATTATGAAAAACTTTGCTAAGGGTGTATTAATTGGTACTTTTGGTACTTTAGCCGCAATTGCTAGTGGGGCTTTGACATTCCATAAGACTGTTATCAAGCCAATTGAAGAACAAGAAGAAAAATTTGATGAGAATCGGAAGGCTGCTACTCGGAAGAGCCGTTCTGCCCACCAAGGTTAATTTATTTACCCTAACCATTATAGGAAAAATTAGGGACTGACAGAAGGATTAACCTGCTTTTTTGATTAATTTTCATCTTACCTAAAAAGAGCAAGCATCTAGTATCGACATTTGATAACTAGGTGCTTGCTCTTTCTATTAATATTTCGACTTTTTAATCTTCCCTTTCCAGCTATTATAGCCACCCTTTAAGATGTAAAGTTGGTGGTAACCATGTTTAGCTAAGAAAGCTGCTGCTTGAGTACTAATCGCAACTCCCTGATCATACATGTAAACAGGAAGATCAGGCCGTAATTCACCGTATTGTTGCTTTAAATATACATAAGGTAAGTTACGAGCACCAAGAATATGACCCTTCTTAAAGTCATTTGGTTGACGCAAATCAATTACTTGTGCCTTGCGCATGCCTTGGTGAAAAGCATCTTCATCTAAAACAGTTGCATACTTTTTCCGTCGCAAATATTGGAAAAGCCAAGTAAGTCCCCAAGCAATTAGGAGGACAATGATAACGATATTAAAGGTTAATAAACCGTTGCTAACTCCAAGAATCACGTTAACGCTCCCTCACTTTTTTAATTACATGAATTGACGAGCTAAGGAAGCAGCACCGATAACTCCGGCATCATTACCAAGTTCAGCCAACTTCAATTGAGTTGAAGTCCGAACTGTTGGGAAGGCATACTTCTTGAAGTTTTCTTGAACCCGCTTCAATAAGAAATCACCGGCAGCTGAAACCCCACCACCGATAACAAGGTATTCTGGGTTTAATGCGTCACTTAAGTTAGCACTTGCAAGACCTAAGTAAAGGCAAACTTCATCAACAACAGTGTTTGCTAAGTAATCATTTTGCTTAGCAAGATCGAAGACAATCTTAGCAGTGATTTCGTCACCGTTATCAATCATTGCCTTTAAGCGACTGTCACCTTCGTATTCTTCTGCCTTGTCTTGAGCAATGTGAACGATACCAGTAGCTGATGCGTATTGTTCCAGGCATCCCCGGTTACCACAAGTACAAAGGTAACCGTTTGGCTTAACGATCATGTGGCCAACTTCACCACCAGCACCGAGACCGTGAACTAATTTACCATTGGCAATTAATCCACCACCAACACCAGTACCTAATGTAATGAAGGCAACGTCATCACCTTCGTTACCAGCACCCTTCCAGCGTTCACCAAGTGCAGCAACGTTGGCATCGTTATCTAAGGCAAACTTCATTCCAGTACCGGCTTCAATTTCGTCCTTAACGTTTTGAGTTGTCTTCCAGTTAAGGTTGTAGGCACCAACAACAGTACCCTTTTCACGGTTAATTGTTCCTGGCGTTCCCATACCGATACCAACAAATTGGTCCCGACTCATCTTGTACAAATCAAGGTGGTGGTTAATTGATTCAATAATATCTGGTACGATATGTGAACCTTCATCAAGAATGTTAGTCCGCAAAGACCACTTTTGTTGAATTTCACCATTTTCAGTTAAAATTGCAAACTTAATAGTAGTACCACCAAGGTCAACACCAATTAATTTCTTAGCCATTTATTTTCATTTCCTTTCGTTTAGCGGCTTAAATTGCCGTTCCATTTTTCTCTCTTTGTTCTTCTTCCCGGTGTTCCTTACGAAGAACAATTTTTGCTTTCATGTAGGTTTGGTTATCAACTACACCTGCTTCATAAAGGTGATCTAACTCAATCGCCATTAATTCAATATCATACAACCTTTTGCCCACATAAACAAAGACATTGAATTCCTTCAATAACTGTTGAACATCGTAAAGAGTTCGATAGGTTCGTGGTTTTACCATATCAAATCACCTGCCAATTGCAACTATCATCGCGATAACACCAAAGAATAATACCACACTAGCAATCATTTGCTTGTAAAAGCGCACCCGACCTACAAAAGGTGCTCCAACAATGTATGATACTAAGAATCCGCCGAGGAGTCCCCCAACGTGTCCAGCTAGATCAACACCTGGAAGGAACAAGTCCATCACAATGTTAATTCCAACTAAAATTAAGAATTGTCGACTTAAATCTTGAATCAAATCATTATCATGAAATGACTCGCCCAGCATCAGAAATGCTCCAAACAATCCAAATAAAGCAGTACTTGCACCCGCGGAAATCGTATTGGGGAGAAAATAGGCACTCGCCAAATTTCCGGTAAAAGCACTGACAAGGTATATCACGAGCATCCGCCAGTGACTAAATAGCTCTTCAATATACATTCCCAAAAAGTAAAGGGTAACGCTATTAATGAGCAAATGTGCAAATCCAATATGGAGAAACACTGGAGTAATTAGTCGCCACCATTGTCCTTGACGAATCAATGGTGTGACACGTGCTCCACATTCCACAAGAACATTTGAATTTGTCGAGCCACCTAACAAGAGCATTATGATAAACGCAATAATCTGGATAACCAAGAGCGTCACTGTTACTGGAGCTCTTCGCCAAATATGATCTCTCATCAGTCAGTCTCCGATAAAGAAAGAACCTTATTCACGTGCTTATCGTACTGATCACTTTGCCATTCGTTCTCTTCGGCAAGCTGAGTAGTAAATGATAGTGAAATTGTCTTCCCACTGTACTTACTTAAGTATCGATCATAATATCCACCACCGAAGCCAATCCGACGACCAGACTTAGTGAAGGCTACTCCCGGAACAATCATCAGATCAATTTCTTCAGGCTTATAAATACGACCATCCTTGGGTTCAAGAACGCCAAAGTCTGTCTCAACAAATTCAGTGTCCTCATTCAAGGCCACAAATTCCATTTGTCGATCTGGTAATGTTCGTGGGACAACGACTTGCCGGTTCTCATGGCGAGCATGAAGAATAATTGGAGAAGTATCCAGTTCTAACGACTGACTTAATGTTGTAGCAATAACTTTTGCATCCATCCACTCGGGCTGGTCAAACAACATTGAGGTTAGTCGTTTTTCTTCATGTAAACGCGTATTAAGATCAAGTTGCTGCAGTCGCGCGATGTATGCCCGACGCAACTCCTTCTTTGAATACGTCATTATCCTACAATCTCTCCTTTTAAACGTTTTCAGTCTATAATTATCACAGCTCACCAGTATTTATGCAAGCGTTTTTTCACAAAGTAATAAAAAAGGCACCCAAATAGGTGCTTTTTTTATTACTTAGTTTCACGGTGTAAAGTAACCTTACGTTCCCGAGGGCAGTACTTGTTTAATTCAAGACGGTCGGGATTGTGACGACGGTTCTTACTAGTCAAGTAAGTCCGTTCGTGGCATGATGTGCATTCAAGAGTAATGTTGACACGCATTGTCATGACCTCCTAATTTTTATTTTATTTAACGTGGTTATTAACCCTAACTCGTACAACTATATCATTAATTAATCGTTTTGACCAGTCTTTTGTATTAATTGTTAAGGAAAAATACTTGACAGCCTAATCAAAGCATTAATTATTAGTAGTTGATTTTTGGTTTTGAACTATCTTCCAGTAGGCGCTAAAGATCTGCTTAGCCATGTTTAAGTTAGTACCACCATTTTCATTGGTAATGCCTGGAATTGCAAGTGCAACTACTACTTGTGGATTCTTAGATGGTGAATAGCCGGCAAAACTAATCGTATTAGTAGATACCTTCTTATATGATGTTTCTGCAGTACCAGTTTTTCCTGAAATTGATGGTTTTTCATTTCCTAAAGACTTAGCAGTAACATAAGCACTACTTCCGTGAGTAACTTGGTATAACCCCTGCCGAACAAGGTCAAAGTCTTCCTTAGAAGCTGGAATTGTAAATTGAACTTGTGGTTGAGTCGTATATTCTACCCGACCTAATTTACCATTGCTCTTACTTCCACGAATTTCTTTAACAATGTATGGGCGCATCCGGTTACCACCATTAGCGATTGTTGACATGTACTGTGCCAATTGGAGAACTGTATAACCATCATAGTTCCCGTAAGCTAAGTCCAATGCAGAACCAATATGGGACTGACTTGAAGGACCATTATACCCTGCGGTTTCCCCTGGAAGGTCAATTCCAGTCTTTTGTCCTAAACCAAACATGTTAAAGTATTGGCGCTCTTTATTGAAGATGCTTGGCTTTAATGTTAATTGAGCACCTGGTTTGTAGTTCATTCCTCCCTCTTTCATGATTAATTGCATCATGTAAGAGTTAGATGAAACTTCCAGAGCCATTGGTGCGGTTAATGCCATATTAGCAGAACCAGTCTTGTTAAACCAAGAACTCTTAGTAGAGGTCCCAGCAACTTTAATTGGCTGATCTGTTAAGGTGTTGTTATCTGGTGTAATAACACCACTCATCAAGCCACCCATAATAGTGGCACCCTTAACAACAGACCCCATAGTAATTGGGTGATTAATTGCACCAATTTCGTCAACTGTTTGCTTACCTGTCTTAATATCACGATCAATTCCGGCCATTGCATAAATTGCCCCAGTATGAGGATTCATTACAACAGCATATACACCAGGAGAATATTGAATCCCAGCTGAGGAATAGTTTTGTTCCAAAATTTGTTGAACCCGCTTTTGGAACCGGGCATTAATTGTCAGGACAAGGTTGTCACCCTTCTTACCGCGATATTTAACGGCTTCGTCAGTAACTTTATTACCAGACGTTGTTACTTGAGTCTGTGACTTAGAACCAGCTAATGTGCCTTGATACATCTTTTCTATGTAACTTTGACCAACACTATCACTTCTGGAATATCCTTGTGAAAGAAGGCTATTAACTTCATCACTCGGAAGACCAGTAGTTGAAACGGTCCCTGTAAGTGACTGGAACTTCTTTCCTTGTGGGTAATTCCGTGTCCAAGCTGTACCAATCTTAACCCCAGGCATTTGGTTAAGGTGTTCACCAACCTCGGCTAATTCCCGGCTAGTAACCCCTGACTTCTTAATGTAAGTAGTTGACAGAGAGTATGCACCAGTCATTGCAGCATAAATCCGAGCATTACTCTTCTCATGCGTCGTCAAGTGCCACTCAGAAGGATGATTCTTTAGGTACTTCAGTGCAGCGTTATATTTGTCATCATCACTAGCATCTTTAGAAAGATTGAGCTTCTTAGTGATTTCATTAAGGTGATCCTTATTTGCTAAGTAGTAATCTTCCTCATTTCGATCAGTTAGTCGAGTATCATCGTTGCTTACCGTGATGTACTTTCCTAACCGAGTTGCAACCCGATAAAGTTCATCTGTTGTTACATTTGAACTCTTCGTATAAGTAATTGCTTGGTGAGTTTGGTTACCGACAATAACGTTGCCGCGACTATCATAAATCATCCCCCGCTGAACATTATTGGTTTGGATCGTTGTGTCTGAACGCTTAACCTCAGCCTTATATGAAGAACCATTAAGGACTTGGAGGTAGAAGAGTCGTCCTGCAAGCATTAACAGCAGTATACCAACAATCCAAAGCAATAAGTTCAACCGTGATGGAATTATTGATTGGGCATTTTTATGTTTACCTTTGTTTGAACTAAAGTAGTTCATTATGCGATCAAAAAACTTCACAGTATTAAACTTCTCCTTTTACCGTGATGAATTCTATTGTAGCAAATTTTACTCCATTTGACAGTTAAAGCTAACTTACCAAAATGCAATAATACACTTTATTGGGCAAAAAATGAACAGGGAAGTTAATAAATCATTGAAACTTAACAGAACCTTCATATTCACGATCAATTAATCCGTTATATAATGACAGGGATACTTTGATTTAGGGGGATATTTTGTGAAATCTCGCTCTCGTTTAAATCGGCAGCATCTCCTACTTATTAGTTTTTTGTTGCCAATAATTATTATGGGAGGTTACTTTGCCTACAGATCAATGGCTCCTTTTGGACAAAGTAGCCTATTAACAGTTGATCTCGGTCAGCAATATATCGACTTTTTCTCTTACTTTCGTCGAACTCTTCTCCACCACCCAAGTGAATTCTTATATTCCTTTAGTAAAGGCCTTGGTGGAGAAATGTGGGGAACAAATGCTTACTACCTCTGGAGCCCTCTTAACCTCGTCCTGTTGTTCTTCCCCGCTGCTCACTTAACAACTGGTGTCCTGGTACTGACCCTACTTAAATATGGACTTTCCGGGCTTTCATTTGCCTGGTTGCTAACTAAGAATAACCTTCAGCGCGGACCACGAATTCTGGCATTTAGTACGGCATACGCTCTTAATGGCTGGATCATTGCAAACCAGCTAAATTTACTTTGGCTTGATGCCATGATTCTTCTGCCATTAATTATTTGGGGACTTCACCAAGTAATTTTTGATCATAAATATTCTTGTTACATTGGCTGGTTAGCGGTAATGATTATTGATAACTATTACATGGGATGGATGATTTGTCTTTTCACCTTCTTGTTTGTTATCTGGCAAATGCCGTTAATTACTGGTTGGCGGTCAAAGATGTGGGCCTTTGGTCGTTACGTTCTCAGCTCTCTAATCGCTGCAGGAATTAGTTGTATCGTCCTTTTACCAACTATATACACGCTCTTGCAGAGTAAAGGAACCTATACTAATACCCATATCCGGAGTCATTTTGAATATAACCCACTAAAAATCCTTGCAAAGTTGGTCCCTGGCTCATTTAACTTCAATCAAATGCCAAGTGGCCAGGCAAATATTTATGTCGGGATGATAATGATGTTTGGTTTAGGACTTTACTTCCTAAATCGGAAAATCAACTGGCGGCAACAAATAATCGCTTTGTTGATAACTGCATTTTTCGTACTTTCGTTCTGTTATGAACCATTTGATCTCTTATGGCATATCGGGCAGTTCCCAGTTTGGTATCCTTCAAGATTTTCCTTTATTTTTTGCTTTTGGGTTGTTTATCTCGCAGCAACCTGTCTTCAAGCAGACTTTCATCCTGAAAAATGGCAGCTAACAATCCTGTTCTTACTAACCGTTGCAATCTACGCTTACGTTGAGTCATTATCCGTTTCATACATCAATAGTAGCCAAAAGTTGATTGGTTTAGGACTAGCGATTGTTAGTCTCTTCTTTCTGTGGATTCCGCGTTCCGCATCCCCGATCTTAAATGATCTCCTCCTCATCCTAATAGCAATCTGCGATGTTTCTACGAGTGCATATACTGCCCTAAATCAGATTTCCTATGTCAGTCAACCAGAATTTGGTGAGTATACTACCGCACTCAATCATGCTACCAATAAGATTAAGCAAACTGATCATGGATTTTATCGGGTAGCAAAAACATTTATGCGAACTAAGGATGATCCTCTTCAAAGCGGCTTTAATGGCGGTGATCACTTTGGCTCAACGATTGTCCCTAGTTTGCCAAAATTCATGGGAGCGATTGGTCAACCTGCCGGGGATGGCTTTGTTTCTTACGATAACGGAACACAGGTCAGTGACTCATTCCTTGGCTTTCGTTACACAATGGCAGTCATCAATCCAGATCAATCAAAGCCATTCTTACCACTATCTGGCTATCGTCCAGATTGGAATACTCAAACCCCCGTTGCTGTTACTAATAATATTGGGATTCGAAAAAATAAAGCAGCACTTCCGATTGCCTTTGCTGCTAATTCACGAATCTTAAACCTTAAGCACGATACTTATGATCCGATTGCATACCAATCAGAAATCTATCAAGCGTTGTCAAATTCACCACAACCATTATTTGAAGTGCAAAACTTTAACCAGGTTGACTTTCAAAATGTGCAAAGTGCTAAACAAATTACCGGCACCGTCTTCAACAAGCAAAATAAATCAGAAGCAGCTGCTATTAAATTGGAATTTATTCCTACCAGTAACGCTTCTTATTACTTAACTATTGGTCCAAACGTCAGTGATGATGCTTCATTTACTGTTAATAATAAGCACTTTGCCCAGTATCAAACCTATCGGGATACTATTATCCTAAATGTTGCCCACAATCAAAAAGGAAAAAAGGTTACCATTACCTTCCACCTTAAACATGCTAGTGCTTGGCTGCAGAACGTTAGCCTTTATCGTTTGGATCAGCAAGCTTTCAACCATGATCTAAAGAGTCTCCAACGTTCACCATTAAAACTTAGTCATGCAAGTGCAACTACGCTTAAAGGAAAAGTAAACGTTAAAAAGGATCAAGGAGTTTTAATGACTACCATCCCTTATGACCGTGGTTGGCATGCTACAGTTGACGGTCACCAGGTTAAGCTCCATAAAGTGTTAGGAACGTTCCTAGCCATTAAAATGAGTCCTGGTGAACACCAAGTAACCCTTCACTATCGACCACCATTCTTAATTCTAGGCTCAATCATTAGCCTAATTAGCTTATGCTTGGCTGGTGTCTTAATTAGATTCTCTCAACGACAAAAATAATAAAATGAAATACTAAAGGTCGGAAATTAACTGAGTTAGTTTCCGACCTTTGTTTAATTTGATTGCAGGTTCCACCTGAATTCAAAATATATCAGGCTACTATCCTATTTCCATTGTTCTGAAGCACCAGTTGATGCGTCAGCCTTATTATCGGCATGATCGTCAGAGTCCTTGCTTAGTCCCGCAACATCTGGAGTATCATCCCCATCTTCATGTTCAAAGTGGAAGACTGGGCCATCAGATTTTTTATCGTAATCAACTGTCATAATTAACCCTTCGAAGAACCATTCATCAAGATCATCAATATGGTAATTAATGTTATCTTTTTTCACTTCCAAAATAGGCCGAACAGGAACATCTTCACGGGTAAATCCTTGTGAAAAGCCATGGTGAACATTAGTAGAGCCATAAACCTTCCCGTAAAACTTTACTCCGCCACCATTTTCTAAGCCCAATTCATTCTTAAACCAATTACTTGCAGCATCGGTTATAATCATCTTCATATGTTTCACATCCCTCCGTTAATCATATCTTATGATAGCACTTTCATTGGCTAAAAAGATATCTTTTGGCTCAAAAAAGAAGCTAAGATTAAATTAAATCTAGATAACTATCACGTCGTAAAATGTTCTTAAATATAAAAAAGGTCGAGTTAATTGCTCGACCTTTTTCCTTATTCCCTATTCAACACTCAAAATCTTTACTTTCATTGTGCCATTAGGAATTTCAATTTCGACTTCTTCGCCAACCTTGTGACCAAGCAGTCCTTTTGCCATTGGTGATTCGTTAGAAATCTTACCGTTGAATGGGTCTGATTCAGATTCACCAACAATTTGATAACTTTCTGGTTCTTCATCGGGAAGTTCTTGAATGGTAACCTTCCGTCCCATTGAAACTTCATCCTTGTCAACGTCTTCGTTGTCAATGATTTCTGCATATTGAAGCATATTTTCAATTTGGGAAATCCGACTTTCAACAAAGGCTTGTTCATCCTTTGCTGATTCGTATTCAGAGTTTTCAGAAAGGTCTCCATAACTCCGCGCAATCTTAATACGCTTGATAACTTCTGGACGACGCTTCAGCTTCAAGTCTTCTAATTCATTTTCAAGCTTTTTCTTTCCCTCAAGGGTCATTGGAAATGTTTTTTCTTCAGCCATTTAATTACACACTCCTATCTTATATCCACTGGTAAGGTACCATTTGTTCAAGTAATTGTAAATGCCTATTTTAAATTATTTTAGCGACTCGCACGGGATTGCTGCAAAAGACTAACTATTTGCGGTGTTGAATACGAAGGCTTTAACTTAAAAGTTCCAGCCTTTACTCCGCTAGACTTATGCGTTTGTAAATAATAATCACACACAAAGCGGCTTCGCACCACGTGTTTACTTTTTAGGATTGTACTAACTTGACGATCAGTTGCGCCCTTGGGTATTTGAACCCGAACAGTTTGTTTGGAAGAACTATCTACAGGTTTCAATGCATAATTAAAATATTGGTGGATCCCCAATCCACAACAGATCAAAATCACTAAAATAGCAACGACAACGCGGTTTTGCCGACGTAAACGTTCGTCAGTCATTATTAGCGGATCTCAGCATCTAATTGTTCTTGAAGGTACTTAGTTACTTTATCAAATGCTTGGTTAACCTGATCTTCAGTCAATGTTGCTTCCTTATCTTGGTAAGTCAAGGTGTAAGCTAATGACTTCTTACCTGAAGAAAGATGGTTTCCACTGTAAACATCAAAGAGGTGAACATCCTTCAAGTAAGCTCCACCACGCTTCTTAATCAAGTCAACAATGGCTTCATTAGTAACACTTGTATCAACTAGTAAAGCAATGTCACGGGTGATTGTTGGGAACTTACTAATTGGACTGTATTCATTTTCAATCTTCTTAGTAGCCATCAATTGTTCAAGATTTAATTCAAAGACATAAGTTTCTGGAATCTTGTACTCTTTAGCTGTTTCTGGGTGAACTTGACCAATAAAGCCAA
>JAHLFK010000030.1 GCA_018883805.1 Candidatus Limosilactobacillus merdavium
AACTTATTGTAGACAATTACGATCTTTGAATCAGGAGTCCAGGCATTTACCTGTTCACTTGGCAAAAATGCCCGATCAGGTGCACAGCCTTTAATTTCAGGAGCATCAAATTCAGCCCATTCCTTTGGTGAGTCAGGTTGGATAACCCATTGACTATAAGTTACTTGCCCATCTGCTGTTGGTACCTTACTGCGTTGAAAACGAACAGTTTGTTTGATTTCTTGCTGAGTACCATCAACGTCCACTAAGACGATCGTTCGTGTTGACTTTGCCGTCAGCGCATCAGTCAATTGTTGTTCTTCTACAGTAACCATCTGCACCTAACCTCACTTACTTTTTAATAATTTATCGAGTATTAACTTAATTCAAGTCAACCATTACAGTGCCATTTAACATGTAATTGTAGACCCTAATATTAAAAATATCAAAACTCGTTTATCAAAATATAAGTATTTATTAAAAATACTTAAAAATAAAAAGCAAACCCAAACATCTAAGTAAAAAAGTGTTTAGGTTTGCTTTAAAACTTATAAATAATCGAGTTTAGCTAATCTTCACGTTTGCGTGCAAGACCAAACGATGCAGCAAGTCCGGCAAGGCCAAGACCTAGTAATGCAGTTAGGTTATGTGAATCACCAGTTTGTGGCAACCGTGATTGAGCCTTGTGACTAATAACAACACTTGGGGCTTGTTGATGAGCAATCGAACTATTAGCAGTTGCTACTGGGAAGGCTACAGTTTCAGTTGTATCAGTAGTCGGTCGATAACTATTAGTCCCTGCAACTTTTTGACCCTGAGTTGTCATTTCTTCAGAGCCGTTCTCACCAGTTTCACCAATTGTTTGATCCGTGGTTTGTGAACCAGTAGTTGCTGGTTGTAGTCGTGCAAGGGCTGCTAAATCATCCTTGACAGCTTGCTGGTACTTAGCCAGAATTGCTTGATCCTGAGCTAACTGTTGTTGATCCCTTTGAAGTTGGGCCTTTAGATCCGCAATTGTAGTATCATTAGCAGCCTTTGCGAGTGCAGCATTGGCGGCATCCAATTCAGTCTTCTTGGTAGCTAAGACTTGTTGGCTGTCCTTCAGTGCTGCTTGGTCATTACTCAATTTCTTTTGAAGTTTCTCAACACGGGCAGATAAATTACTTATTTCACCAGGAATTGCAGCAGCAAATTTTGCATATGATTGCGCAAAGAGTTGCATTGCCAAACTATTCTTTAACTTATTTCCTTCTAGTTGATTTAATTGATCCTGAGCACTCAGTAATTCTTTCTTAGCGTTATCCAAAGCACTCTTCTTAGCAGTTAAAGTCTCCTGAGCCTTCTTCAAAGCTGATTGGACATTTTGAGCTGCTTGTTGTTTAGTTTTCTGATCCTTTTGATCAGCAGCTAAGGTCTGTTGAGCAGTTTGCAGATCTGCTTTAGCTTGGTTTAATTCCTTAGCTTGGTCGTCCTTTGATTTACCAGCGGCATCTAAAGCAGCCTTCTTTTCATTAACTTGACCTTGGGTTGCATTGGCTTTAGCTTGCGCGTCAGTAACCTCTCGTTGCTTAGTTGTCACTGCTTCTTGAGCTGTTTGAGCCTTCTTCTTAGCTGAATCAAGTTTTTGTTGAGCAGTTGTAACAGCATCAGAAGCTGTCTTTACTTCTGCTTGATCATTTTCAACAGTTTCTGATGCATCCTGGGCATCGTGCTCAGCCTTATCAGAAGCAGTCTTCTTTTGGTTATATTCATCTTGAACAGACTTAATATCATCTTGACTAGCGCTAGACTGTTGATCAACCCCTGGAGTTGTAGCACCTTGAGCTAACTTAGCCTTAACTTCAGAGGTGGCGTTAGCGTCGCTGATGAAGTTAAAGTGGATACTACCATCATTATCATTAAAGGAAACAGCTAAATATTGATTAACCTTTGGATCCTTAGTTATATAATTAAAATTATTATTTCCTTCCTGCGGATCGTTTAAGAAGGCTGTTGTGTGACCACCAAATCCTGGCTTTCCACCATTATTATCACTGTACATCATAGACATAATGGTTATATATAAGCTCTCCTTAATCTCAGCCATTGATAATGAATTTCTTTTATTAGCATCGTTCAAACGGAAAAGAAGGCCGCTAGACATATTTTCACCAACAAATTGAGTGTTTACTCCCGCCTGATTAGCCGCCTCTTTCAGTCCATTCAGATTATGTGGTGAACCTGTCTTAGCGGTTTCAATTGCTTTATTCCAGCCGTGATTATAAGCTGAATCCACTATTTTTTCGCCAAGTTGAGTAGCATATGGTGATACCTTTAGGAATCCAAGACTATATTTTTTGCCATTTGGCTGGGATTGAATATTTTGTCGAATTCGGTTAACAATATTTGCTACAAAGGATGTAACTTCCTGCTTCTGCTCAGTAGTTAATTCAAGCTTGTCACCATCAAAATTAACCTCTGTATCCTGATCTTTTTGATTATCATCTTTAAAATTATCTTTGTAGTGGAAGATGTACTCATATTTACCGTCTTTTCCGATTGTGATACCTATATTGCCTATACTATTAACCGCATCCGGATCAAAACCATTATCAGTAAGTGCTTTACGGGCATAATCAATATTGCCTTGAGTGTTAGTTCCACCCAAAACATACCCAGCCATCCCTTCTGCAAACCCTGCCGGAACCTTAGCTGGAGCTTGTTGAGCAACCGGATCACTCTCACTGGCAGTGCCGTTCTTCAATGCATCCAACTTAGCCTTAGCTTGCTCCATTGCTTCCTTGGCACTTTGAGCTGCCTGTTGTTTGCCCTGAGCAGTATTTTGATCAGCAGTAAGTTTATCCTGAGCAGCCTTCGCATCTTGTTGGGCCTTAGTTAAGTCATCATTAGCATTATCCACTGCCTGCTTGGCTGTTTCCAATCCAGTCTGTGCTTGGTTTAATTTGTTTTGGGCATCCGTAACTGCTTGCTGATCGTTTTGAAGCTTTTCTTGAAGCCGGCTAACTTCCTGTTGGAGTGCAGCAACATCTACATGAGAAGCATTCTGGAGATCAGTTACCTTTTGTTGAGCAGTCTTAACAGCGTTTTGGTCTGTATTTACTTTTTGATTGGCCTGATCAGCAGCTTGTCGAGCGGTATCAACAGCGGTACTCTTCGCATCTACATCATCACTTGCCTGATTAAAGGCTGTTTGAGCTGCTTCTTGCTTTGATTGAGCATCCCGAACAGCAGCTTGAGCCTGTTGAAGAGTGGCAACTGAACTAGCTGATGATGAACTGGATGTAGCGCTGGAGCCGGCAGAAGCACTGCCACTAGTGCTAGATGATGCACTACTACTTGTACTTGATGAACCACTGGTAGACCCACTAGTGCTTGCCGAAGAACTAGTAGCTGAGGAACTGCTTGTCGATGCAGAACTAGATGCTGAGCCAGCACTTGACTGAGCAGCATTTAATTGTTCCTGAGCTGCGGATAGATCCTGTTGATCTTGATCTACAGTAGCTTGCTTAGCTTGAACATCAGCAAGTTGTTGATCATATGCACTTTGAGCTGCTTGTTGCCTTTGCTGAGCAGCTGACAAAATTGATTGACCATGTTCTTGAGCAGTCTGAGCATTCCGCAATGCTGCTTCATCACTAGCGACATTCTGTTGGTCCTGACTAACCTTTTGTTGGTAATCATTAACAGCTTGCTGATCACTAGCTAATTTAGCTTTCAACTGATTAGCAGTTGACTGACCAGTAGCATTTGTTGCCTGTGGATTATCAGCCGCATGAGCAGTATTCGTTGCCCCGATCAACGTAATTCCCGCCAAGATAGCAGTACTAATCAAAAATTTATTTTTGAAACTATCTTTCATTAATTACCCCTCCAAATAATCATTTCTAGACATAGTCGGCTTTATTGTACCTCTCTTATATAAATACAAGCAATTCATTTTAAAGATGATTACTTAGTTAAAAGTTAATGCACTAATTTTTCTTATCTTTATAAGATGGTTTTTATTATCAATGTTATAATTAAGCCGTATTACAAATTGGGAGTGTGATAGGTTATGAATAAGTGGATAGATAAAAAACGGAAAAAGCTAATCGTAAATACAAGCAAAGTTAAACAGCGGTTTGGTATTCGTAAACTAACGACCGGTGTAACCTCTGTCTTACTGGGCGCATTCTTAATATGGGGGGGCAGCCACTGCTCAAGCAGCAGAAGGTACGCCTACAAATGATAATGAGGAATCTAGCAATATTAGTAACGATTCTTCAAATATTAAAGATGTAAAAGAAGTAACCTTACCTGCTTCCCAAGAATCAGCTGATAAGACTAATGTTGCTCCTTCAACAACTAATTCTCCACAAGAAGCCGAACAACCTGCTCCGACTACTATTAATGAGAAAAAAAGTGATAAAGCGGTCGTACAAAGTTCTAATGTTGCAAATAAAGAAGATGAATCTGCTAATAAAGATCAAGATTATGAAGATAAGCAGTCCTCAATTCTCAAAATTCAGAATAATCAACAAATTAATTCTAATATTTTGAAGAAGAACTTAACCGAAAGTAAGGTTGAAGACAGCTTAAAAGATTTTCACTTTACAGGTGCGATTAGCTCATTCAAAAATACCACTGCGGGAAAAGACGAGAACTATTTAACCTTTAAAGATGGCGATACTGCTGAAATAGCCTATCAAATACAAGGATTTGGCGGTACCGGTTCAAAGTCTGGGTTTTTTTATGATACACCTAATAGTTACCTACTATTGATTCCTAAGGGTTTTGTTGCTGACGGCAAAGTAACTGCTAGTTATGCGTATGGCAATTACACTATTAGTAGCCAAGAAGTTTTGCATGGTATCGGTAAAAACGGTGAAGACTATATAAAAATCAACTGTCCTAATACACCATATTATGGAGCTCCAGTAGCTGCTAAAATTAACCTAACTGCTAAATTAAAAGAAGACGATGGTGGCTATGTTTCCTATAACAATAGCTTACCTTCACCATTTATGGCAATTAATAACGGATCATTTTCCAGTAGTAATGATGTTCAGCTAGGTAATACTACTTATCACATTGCAAATAATGAATGGGATCAAAACTTAAATTATACTTTAATTCCTGGTAAACAAGCTCTTGACTCAAATAATTTTAATATATCCAGCTCTACTGTTGAACTCCATCCTGGTGATACCACAAATAGTGGATATGAACAGTTGAACGCTACCATTAACTTAACTCATCACGTTGAAAATGGTGATTATTTGGACTTTCATCTTGGTCTCCCATTACAAGACGGAAAAATTCTTCCTTACGATACTCAATTAAGTGATGGCTTTGATGCTAAATATCAGGGAACTACTATTGGACATGTCTTTAAGATGGATGGGTATTACCGCCTTGTCTTCAATACTGCAGTCAACCAATTCTTCGGTAATTCTGGTTCAAGCTTTACAGATACATTTCACTTAAAATGGAATTCAGGGACAGCAAATCCTGCCATACGTAAGCCTACTTCAGTAACTGATCATAATTTTGGTAAGCCTTTCGTTTACCAATACACCAGTGACAAAAATCAAAATCAAGAGTTGTTTGGTTACACCCCAACCAATGACGTCAATATCGGCGGTAAAGTTAGTGCTAGTGGTTTAACCATTGGTGGACAATATATCTATCACGGAAAAATTCTTCAATGCAATCAATCGAATGGCTCTAGTGTAGTCTTTTCAATCAACAGAATATGGGACAAAAATAACCACGTTCAAATATACACCAACTGGTATAACAACGAAGCAGTTTCCATTGCTATCAAAGCAAAGGATCCTTCCAAGAGTGCAAGTAATAACTTTGCAATTACTGTTATTGTGGGTCAAAACCCATATTTAACCTACAACTGGACTAGCGATACGGATCTTGCTAATCAAATTAAAAAAACTATTGCTTACTATCACACTCACGAATTGTCTAACCCAATTCAAAATGATAATAATATTCTAACTCAAGACAAAGATACTAAAGGTGCACAGTTACCAGACGGTAGCGTCACCGTTACTCATGAAGAAAAAATCGAAAACGGTGTAGTTACAAGAACCTATCACGTTAAAATTTCAAATCCTGAGGTCGAATTAGACGGTGCAATTTCTCCCTTAGGTGTTTCTGCAAGCGGTTTTACAATGCCCGATAACATTAGAAGCTATTCGGAAGATGTCGCTAACGCAGAAGCAAATAAAAAAGGAAACTTTGGTGGTACTGACGATCTTTCTGCTAACACTTCAAACGAGACACTGAAAAAGGCATTGGAAGATACTGATACCATAAAAGTTGCTATCTCAAATGAAAGTGAAACTACTTCAAAAAATGTTTCTGGAGTTTTAGGTAGTCCCTGGTTTGCCAAAATTGGTTATTCTGGATCTAATTTAGGGCCAAATGGTGATGACCCATCTAACTACATCACAACTAAGTTAATATTTAAGGATGATTCTGGAAACGTCGTTGGCCCAAGCGATGGGTTTAAGTTCCAAGGTAAATCTGGCACCACTATTTCCTTTAATGGCGTTGAACAGGAATTAGTAGATCTCATAAACCAAGGCTACAATATTGATCACGTTGCCAGCAAATCAGGTAATACCGAAACGACTATCTCCCCTTCAGGCGATAAAAATAAGATTAGTTCATATAATTTTGGTAATATCTCAACAGCTAGTGCAACGCCTGATGAGTTTATTGTGTATTTGAAGGCAAGTCATGCTCCAATCACTGATACTTCCAAGAAGGTTACGGAAACTGTTCATTACATCTTCCAAGATGAAAATGGTCAGGTCCTCAACACACCTACTCGTGATGATCACCATGCTGAATTGGACTTCACTGGTACTAAACCTTATGGTTCTAAGGACTCTGATCCATTCACTTATGACGACGGTAAAACCTTTAACGCCGTTACCATTGATCCGCAACTCGGCTTCAAGCTCATCTCAGCTAAGACTGCTGATGGCACTGATGTCTTAGACGGTAACTCCGTCAAAGCTCTGGAAGGCATTAACCACAACACTCCAAATGTCGTCGTCAATGTCATCTTCAAGGCCCAACCGCAAGCTGACCTAACTGATACCAAGAACGTTACGGAAACGATTAAATACGTCTTCCAAGATGCAAATGGTCACGTGATTACTTCGACTTCGCGGAAGGCTGATTCGCAGACCTTGACCTTCACTGGGACGCGGGCGGATAAGAATGATCAATTCGCTTATGACGAACCGAAGTCATTTGATGCGGTTGCCATTGCTGCGCAAGCCGGCTTCGATCTCATCTCCGCTACGAATGATGCTAGTCATGCTGACGTCTTAGGCGATAATGCCGTTAAGCAAATCGCTGGCATTAAACACGACTCTGCTCCAGTTAACATCACGGTCGTCTTCAAGGCCCAACCGCAAAATAATCCAGGTGGGAATCCACAACCTTCCACCCCAGATAAACCGGTAACCCCTGTACAGCCAAGCACACCTAATACCCCAGAAACACCAGTTGTTCCAACCACCCCTGATGTTCCTGGAACAACGCCAGAAACACCAACAACTAATCCAGAAGTTCCTGGTACACCAAGCGTTCCTAATACTTCGGAAGCTCCACACAAACAAGAAGTAACTGTTGATACTACAAAGGTTTCCGAAACACCAGTACAAAATATTGGTGAATCTACAGAAACTAAACAGCAAGGACAGAAGTTGCCACAAACCTCTAACCAAAACGGCTCTCATCTTGCCCTTGCAGGATTAGCCGTAACAGCTATTGCTAGTTTGTTTGGTATTACTGGAGAACGTAAGCGAAAAGGTAAAAACTAATCGTTTATAAAAATGAAAAGCCTCAAGACTAAATTTAGTCTTGAGGTTTTTTGATCTACCATAGCAACTATTAAATTTATTTCATCAATCCATCCCATACAATTCAGCCATCTGTAAAATAAACTCTCCCATAAAAGGTAATGAGAAAGCTACTTTACCATAGCCAGCTTCGACAATGACCTGGCTATCAATGAGTCGCTTGCGATATTGAGAAATATAATTGGTATTTTTTCCCATTTGTTGTCGAATTTCACTGATCTCAACGACATTTTCTTTACTTTTAGCCATCGTTAACAAAAACTGCCGATCTGTTGGTGAAAGTTCCGAAACGATTTTTGTATAAGCGTTCCGAAAGAGATCGTGTTTAAATAGTGACAGAACGTTATCAATATCTTCCGCCGTTACCTGAGTATCAGAGTGTTGCCAAACATAATATCCTAAATCCTGAAAGGCATATGCATAACCCTTAGTTAGCTTTGTCATTTTCATTAAGGTTGAATTACTAATTTCTTTATCCGCACGTTCAAAAGCCTTTTGATAACGATACTTAATATCAAAAGGATAGAGTGGCCCCAATGGAATCCTGCCACTCCGTAGTAAGAAGGTTAGTACATCATTATTCTGCAACTCCGAAACGTTCTTCGGTAATCCCGTCATCATAATATTAATTGGGTAGTTCTTCAACACCATTATTTGATAAATTGAAGCTAGATTTACTATTTCTGGCGTTTCTTTCACTTCATCAATTGCAATTAATAATGATTG
>JAHLFK010000031.1 GCA_018883805.1 Candidatus Limosilactobacillus merdavium
TTCATCTTTTTTTGTTAACACAAAATGAATAGAATGGTTAACTTAAATTGATTACTTTTTTAGGGTAACATAAAAAATAATATACCACAATGGAAGATTGCCCATTTGACGGGCTTGGTAGACAAATATATAAAAGATAAAGATAAAAATTTGGTTGACCTAACAAGGATTAAACCGCTTTCTAACATCGAAAATAAAGTTGAAAATTAATAAAAAAGATTAAATTTTTTAAATTTATTTTTCTGATCATATTATATGAAGTGAAATAAAAGGAAAATATTAATTCATGTTAACCGGTTGACATGTAACCAAAAATTACTTTATAATCAACGCATAACTTAAAAGAAATATTTCACAAGCGAGGTATTGATTAATGAAAGCTCTTGTATTAACTGCTGTTAAGAACTTAGAAGTTAAAGACGTTGATATGCCAGAAATCAAGCCGGATGAAGTCTTAGTTCATACTGCTTACGCTGGTATTTGTGGAACTGATCACGCACTTTACGCTGGTTTACCAGGTTCAGCTGATGCTGTTCCTCCAATTGTTCTTGGTCACGAAAACTCAGGTGTAGTTGCCAAGGTTGGTTCTGAAGTTAAGAACGTTAAGGTTGGTGACCGGGTATCTGTTGACCCTAACATCTACTGTGGTGAATGTAAGTACTGCCGGACTTCACGCCCAGAACTTTGTGAACACTTAGATGCTGTTGGTGTTACTCGTGATGGTGGTTTTGAAGATTACTTCACTGCACCTGCTAAGGTTGTTTACCCAATTCCTGATAGTCTTTCATTAAAGGCTGCTGCTGTTACTGAACCACTTTCATGTGCAGTTCACGGTGTTGACTTACTTGAATTGCACCCATACCAAAAAGTATTGGTTATTGGTGATGGCTTCATGGGTCAATTGTTTGTTCAAACATTGCTTGCTCAAGGGGTAGAAGAAGTTACCTTGAGTGGTTTGTCTGACGAAAAGTTGAAGTTGAACCACGACAAGTTCGGTGCAAAGACGATCAACACTGCTAAGGGTGAAAAGATTCCTAACGATACTTACGACATCGTTATCGAAGCCGTTGGTCGTCCAGAAACTCAAGAACAAGCCGTTGAAGCAGCTGCTCGTGGTGGTCAAGTATTGATGTTTGGTGTTGGTAACCCAGACGACAAGTTCTCCATTAACAGTTACGAAGTCTTCCAAAAGCAATTAACTATCCAAGGTGCTTTCATTAACCCTTACTGCTTTGAAGATGCAATTGCTTTGATGGGTTCAGGCAAGGTTGATGTATTGCCATTACTTTCTCACGAATTTGATCTTAAGGAAGTTGATGACTTCGTTAACGGTCGAATCAAGGGTGTTTCTAAGGCTGTTGTTAAGTTAGCCGGAGAAGATGCCTAAAGAAGTGGGATTAAGCTAGGTTAAAATTTAATTCTCAATCTGAATAGGGGATATAACATGGGTCAGAAATGGCGCAGAATGTTATATCCTCTATTTTTATATTTTAAAGTTGACACGGTGTCACTTAGAGCGGTAAAGTAACGACAGTAAAAATGACACGGTGTCACTATGGAGGGATCCAATATGCCAAGCACAACTTTTTTGAATTTAAGTAAGGAAAAGAAAGATAAGATCGATCAATCACTGTTAAAGGAATTCAGCAGTTACAGTGTTTCGGAAGCACAAGTAGCCCGGATTGTTAAAACTGCCGGAATCGCTCGTGGTGCTTTTTACAAGTATTTTGACGATCTTCAGGATGCTTACAAGTATATTTACCAACAAGCAATTGCGGAGATTCACCAAAATATTGCGGAGAGTAGACAAATGCTAACAGCGGAAGAGTACCGTGATCAAATTAAAGCATTTGTAAATGCGATTAACGGGAGTCCATATCGTGATCTTATGCGACTTCATTTTCAGGTAAATGAAAATATCGTTTCAACGTCTCAGGTAAAGGCACCTCAACCAAAAAGTGGACGTGAATGGGGCGTAATGGTTCTAAGTCACGAAGCAATTAAAGAAAGCCTGCAAAATCCTGAGGAAGAAGAGCAAATAATTCAAAGGTGCTACCAAGCTTTGCAAGCACTAACTAAGGAAGGGTAAAAATGTTTTTAGCGATTAAAGAAATTCTCCATGAAAAATTCCGCTATGGTTTGATCATGGCAATGTTTATTTTAATTAGTTACTTAATGCTGATTTTAATGGGACTGATGCTGGGACTAGCCAATGAAAACACAGCCGCAGTAAAGTCATGGGGAACACAAACAGTCTTTTTAAATAAGAATAGCAATGATAGTCTAAGTCAGTCCCTAATTACTAAGGATCAAATTAAGAAGCTCCCAAAGCATGATGCACTCGTGGGATCTTCTCCAGTAGTGATTGAAACAACGGGACATACAAAGCATAAGGAAAGTGTCCAGTTTGTTGGACTAGATAAGAGTCAATTTATTTACCAAGATAAATTGAATATCGTAAGTGGTCATCGGGCAAAGAACTCGCACCAAGTTGTTTTAGATGAGAGCTTAAAAGATAAGGGGTACCGCCTAGGACAGAAGGTAACCTTAAATTCAATGCCCCAGAAATATGAACTGATTGGCTTCGCAAAGGACGCTAAATTGAATATTTCACCAATTGTTTATGGAGATCTCGGTACGTGGCGTGAACTAAAAGGCGTTAATAACACAGTAGTTGCTAGTGGTATTTTCAGTGACCAAAAGCAATCCAAGAATGCTTATCCTCAATTAGCACATTACACAGCTAAAAAGTTTATTGATAAGCTGCCAGGATACCGGGCTCAGAATACAACGTTTGTCTTTATGATCGCTTTCTTAATGGTAATTTCACTAATAATTGTTGCGGTATTCTTGTATATCTTAACAATGCAAAAGTTGTCCCACTTCGCAGTTCTGCGAGCACAAGGGGTTCCATCTAAACACCTAGTAAGTGCAACCTTGGCTCAAGCGGTAATTCTGGTGTTGATTGGTGATCTAGGTGGAATTGCTTTGACAGAAATTACATCATTAATCCTTCCAACAGAAGTACCAATCTTAATGAATTGGCCGCTAATTCTTGGCCTTTCATTAGTCATGATTGTTTTAGGCATACTAGGTGCCCTTCTTCCAGTACAAATGATTATCAAGATTGATCCTGTAAAGGCACTTAATTAAGGAGAAAAACATGAAAACAGTAATCAAACTTGAAAATGTAAATAAGTCTTTTGGTAAAGGAATAGGTCGGACGCACGTATTAAAGGATGTTAACTTTGAAGCTAGCTTAGGCGAATTATGCTTAGTCCTTGGCCCATCTGGTTCAGGAAAAAGTACTTTTCTAACAATCGCTGGTGGATTACAAACTCCTGACAGCGGTAAAGTTATTGTTGATGGTCAAGACTTTCAAAAGTTGCCTACCAAAAGACGTGATCAATTCCGCTTAAATCAAATTGGCTTTGTCCTTCAATCGTATAACTTACTCCCATATCTCAATATTGCAGATCAATTTAAATTAGTCCGGCAGGTTAAACATGATGGGAATTTAAACCAAGAGGACTTTCATCAATTGTTAAAAGATTTAGGAATTGAAAAGCTATTAAATCAATACCCAGCTGAACTGTCAGGAGGACAAAATCAACGGGTAGCGATTGCGCGGGCACTATATACTGATCCACAAATTATCTTAGCTGATGAACCGACATCTGCTCTTGATAGTGATCGGGTTGTGTTAGTAGGTCAGTTATTAAAGGAACTAGCTACTAAGCGTAACAAGGCAGTTATTGTGGTTACTCATGATCTCCGTCTTCGCGAATTTGCTGATAAAGTTTACAATTTGGTAGACGGTAAGCTTGAATTGGAAAAAGTTCACCAATAATTTCCCGGGAAATATTCATAAGGTTTGCTTTAAGATTGCAGTAAAATAATAATTATTGTCCTTAGCAATTGATATAATAATCGTTAAGCACATATATCGGTAAATAATAAGGAGAAAGCTATGGCCTTTTTAGAATTAAAAGATATCCATAAAGCATACCATTTGGACAAACAAGATTTCCCAGTTCTTAAAGGGATCAGTCTGTCATTTGAACGAGGCGAATTTGTTTCGATCCTCGGTGAATCAGGTGGTGGAAAATCCACTTTGATGAACATTATTGGAGGATTAGACCGTGACTTTGAAGGTCAGGTTATTGTTGATGGTAAATTGATTGACCACAAAAAAGAAAAGCAGTTAGATAATTATCGGCGTTCTACAGTGGGCTACATTTACCAGTCATATAACTTAATTTCCCATCTAACGGTTTTGGACAATGTTTTAATTGCACTTGATATGACAACCCTGGATAGTGCTGCACGAAAAAAGCGGGCTCTAGAATTGCTTGATCGAGTAGGCCTTTCTGACCAGGTTAATAAACACCCTAACCACTTATCTGGGGGACAAAAGCAACGGGTTGCAATTGCTCGGGCATTGGCAAGTGATCCGCAGTTGATTATTGCTGATGAACCTACAGGAGCTTTGGATTCTGAAAACACTAAAGAAGTCCTCAAACTCCTTGACGACATTGCTAAGGACGGCAAGCTGGTAATTGCAGTTACACACTCTCAAGAAGTAGCGGATCACGGAACACGGATTGTGCATCTTGCTGATGGGAAAATTGATGGTGATCAACGGTTACGTCCAGCTTATCCAATTCCTGAAGATCCAGAGCACTTAACTTCAAGAGAACTACCAGCAATGGCTAGTTATCGGACTTCCTTTAAGCATTTAATGTATAACTTCTGGAGAAATTCCCTCATAATGCTTGGAACAGCGATTGGGATCTTTGCGGTGCTCCTCTTCAGTGGGTTAGGAAACGGTGTAAATGGTTATATCCAGGATCAGATCAACTCCTTAGCTAATCCGCGGAGTGTTACTATCCTTAAGAATACAAGTGGTCGAAAGATGACCCAGGATCAGCTGCAGATGTCGACGCAGAACATGATGGCCGATCCACAATCGATGTTTATTAAACAGAGTGAAATAAACAAGGTAAAGAAGATTACCGGTGTTTTATCAGTGGAAAAAGGGTACATGTTACCAAGTTACCGGCTTTCGTATAAGAACCTCCAACAGAGTGGTACTTCAATGGATAGTTGGACCAACTCAACAACTACCCGTGGAATCACCAATGGGCATAAGCCAAACGATGGTGAGATTGTCTTGACTAAGCAACAGGCAATTCAATTAAGCAGTGTAAAGAAATATAAGCAATTGATTGGGAAGACTGTTCAGATTAGTTTTAACTGGGTGGACAGTGCTGGTAAGCCAGTTCAAGCTCAAGGGAACGTTAAGGTTTCTGGAATTTCTAACGGAACAAGTGTCCGGACATCAATCAATGCAGCAACCCTAACAAAGATGATTAGAGAGGCTAACGGATCTGTTCAACCTAACTTCCTTGCTGTTAGCGTTAAAGATTTGAACCAAGTACAAACTGTCGCTGATAAGGTTAATAACCTTCGCAACAGTCAAAATAAACGGATCCTTGGTGTGATGACAGTTGGTTCAATTTTGAAGACGGTTAACACCTACGTTAAATTAGCTTCAACCCTATTAGCGGCAATTGCCGGAATTTCCTTGCTTGTTTCTGCATTGATGATCATTGTGACAATGTACATGTCAGTTTCTGAGCGGACTAAGGAAATCGGAATACTCCGGGCCTTGGGTGAACGGAAGAAAGATATTCGGCGGCTATTCACATCCGAATCAATGTTTATCGGTTTCTTCTCCGCAATCTTAGCTCTTGTTATTGTAGGGATTGCGACAGTAGCAATTAACCATAGCCTGTACCACTTGATTAAGTACAATATTATTCAGATTACATTCGGCAATATTGTCTTTGCCTTTGTAATTGCTCTGGTAATCTCGTTTATCGCAGCGTTATTACCAGCTCGTCGGGCAGCTAAACTTAACCCAATTGATGCTTTAACTGCAGATTAATGAAATATATTATAAAAAGGAGTTTCAGCAGTTGCTGAGGCTCCTTTTTTATGTAGTAGTTGCCTACTTAAACATGGTTAATAGACTGTTTTAATAAAAATGACTATTTTTGTATATTGACAATGCAAAATATTTTTAGGCAGTCCAAAACTGATCTATAATAAAACATGGAGGTGTTAGAAGTGACGACGGTTTATGTTCAAAATAGTAAAGCAACGCAAGAATTCAATTGCTCCGATGGTTCCACAGGGGTAATGGAAGTAGAAGACACCCAAACAACACCAACATATTACTTTAGATTTTACGCTCACAGTCACCCAAGTTTTCGTTTAGCAGACAATGAATTTCATGACGGTGAAGAAATTACGATCATGGATATTCTTGATAACGAAGATGTTGCGCTTAAGTTCGTTTGAGCTTCTAGCAGAAAAGAGAAAAAGTGCGGTTAGGTTTTAGAATGCTTCGCCTAGCCGCATTTTTCGTTTATTACCGATGGATTATTTCTTCCGCGTGTGAAAGGACATCGGCAATCAATGTCATTACTTTTGGATCCTCTAATCGATAAATGATTGTTTTACCATCGCGCTTTTGCTGAACAAGATTAAATTTACGAAGTAGCTGTAGTTGATGGGAAACCCCCGATTGTTCCCAGTTCATTCGCTGACTAATCTCCGTAACGCTCATTGAATCTTGAATCAAGAGATACAATAGTTGAAGCCGCTTGGGGTTACCAAGGAGCTTGAATAATTGACTAATCTCCTCTATGTCAGAAAAGGCTCTCCCCGTTTGATTAATCATATAATCACCCTTTTACTATCTAAACAGGCTAATATATTAAGCTGTACTCTTTTATTATATAACAAAAACACGCCTAAACATGATTGATTTATCATACCTAGGCGTGTTCTTTTAATGATTTAGTTATTAATTAAAGAATAATTTGTTGGCCGACCATAATCAGGTTAGGGTTAGAAATATGGTTTATACGAGCCAATGTTTCATAGCTCATGCCATAACGGGCAGCGATGGCAGAAAGTGAATCACCACTTTGAACTGTGTATGAACCACGACGACTTGAAGTGGCAGCAGCAGAACGATGAGCAGTGTAACCACTAGCACCTAAGTTAAGGGTTTGACCAACATAAATATGGTTAGGGTTAGAAATGTTGTTCAATCGAGCTAAGGTTTCGTAACTCATTCCGTAACGAGCAGCAATTGCAGAAAGTGAATCTCCAGCCTTAACGGTGTATGAACCAGCTGCTGAGGAAGTAGTAGTTGAAGATGCTTGACGCTTTGCTGAAGAAGTGGTTGAACTAGCATTCAATTTCAAAACTTGACCAACATAGATGCGGTTAGGGTTAGAAATGTTATTCAAACGTGCTAAGGATTCGTAGCTAGTACCAAAGTGTGAAGCAATAGCGGAGAGTGAGTCTCCAGCTTTGACAGTATAAGTACCAGTTGAAGAATTATTAGTGGTTGTATTTGTATTATGATTATTTGTTGTGGTATTTGAGTTAGCACTCAACTTCAGAACTTGACCAACATAAATCCGATTAGGGTTGGAAATACTGTTCAATTGAGCCAAAGTTTCGTAATTTGTACCAAACTTGTTAGCAATTCCAGAAAGGGTATCTCCGGATTGAACAGTGTAGGTACCAGAAGCGTTAGAAGGCTTGTTAGTATTGGTGTTGGTTGTGGTATTAGTATTGTTTGAAGTATTAGATTGACTTGCTTGCCGAACTAATAGGCGTTGACCAACGTAAATCCGGTTAGGGTTACTAATGTCATTTAATGAAGCAAGGTGGTTAACAGTGGTGCTGAAACGAGTGGCAATTCCAGAAAGAGTGTCACCGGATTGAACAGTGTAGTAACCAGTGCTACTAGTGTTTGAACTGTTATTATTATAACTGTTGTTTTCACCATTGTTATTCTTGTTGTTGATGACCTTACCGGAAAGGGCAACGGCGTCAAGTTGAGTCAGGTTGTAAGTCCGCACTAAGTTCATCAAAGCGTTAGCGTAATTAGGATCAGTAGCGTAACCGTCTTGACGAAGCTTATTGGCAACGGAAGCAGGGTTAGTATCACCGAGCAAGTTGCGGTACCGACTATTAACGTTTAGGAAACGACCATGATCAACAACAGATTCTGAATTGTTGGCATATGCACGGAAGTTATCATTAATGTAAACGGAAC
Organism: Candidatus Limosilactobacillus merdavium; assembly: GCA_018883805.1. Classification (GTDB taxonomy): domain Bacteria; phylum Bacillota; class Bacilli; order Lactobacillales; family Lactobacillaceae; genus Limosilactobacillus; species Limosilactobacillus merdavium. Next base: position 8,144 of record JAHLFK010000031.1, read on the forward strand.
GACCGTTGTAAACTTCACGAGTACGCATCACAACAGAATGACCATTGTATGAGCCCTTGATACCAAAAAGGTTATGAGCATTAGTTGCTAGTGAAGAACGTCCCCAACCACTTTCCAAAATGGCTTGAGCAACAGTGATTGAAGGAAGAACATGGTATTGGGTCCAACCATCAACTGCACCTTGAGCAACACTTTCAATGAATTGTTGTGAGTGGGCATTGTTACTAAAGTGAAGTGAGCCTAAATCAACTGAAGATGCTGGAGATTGGGCTGCATAGGCTGCAACAGTATTAGCTGAAGCAGGTTGTGAAGTAGCTGAAGAACTGCTTGCACTGGATGAAGCAACGCTACTAGTTGAGGTTGCTGCACTAGCTGCTTCGCTAACAGCTGAACTAGATACACTGACATTGGATGCTGCGACAACTGCTGAAGCAACAGCACTGCTGTCACTAGTAGCACTTTGGCTTGTAGCTGAATCAGCGGAATTGCTGTTGGCATTGTCACTATTTGAATTGGCACTAGTAGTAACTTCAGCCGCATCACTAGTTGGCTGAGTTTCATCGGCGTGGGCTACAGCACCAGTTGCCGTTAACAGGGTTACAACTGTTAAACCGGCGAACATCCATTTTCGACCGCTCTTATACATCTTATAATGCGTTGTCGAATTTGTTGGTTCTGAACGATTCATTATATTGACTCCCCCTAGAAAAACTTCTTTAACTACTTAACTAATCGAACAATAATCAAAAAGTAATAAAATGTAAAAATATTTAAGAAGTTATTAAGATTTCAAACTAAATAAAAAGTATCATTTATATGGCAAAAGAGCAAGTGATTTTAACAATTGATTACATAATTAATAGGGTAAAGATTAGTTCTTATCGATTGAAAAATATTTCTATAAATAATTAAACTTAATTAGCATAAAAATGATATTTGTTCACCTTTGCGTGATTTTAGTTCAACTAGGGGTAAAATATTAAGATATAATGGAAAGCAGCTTGAAAAGAATTGGGGAAAAAGTATGGTAGCTAAATTGCAGGATGTTGCTAAATTGGCTGGTGTGTCTGTAACAACAGTTTCACGGGTAATTAACAACTATAGCTCTTTAAGTGAGAAGACAATCAAAAAAGTTCATGATGCAATGCGTCAATTAAACTATCAGCCAAATGCATTGGCCCGGGCGATGCAGGGAAAGCCATCAAAGTTTATTGGCTTAATTTTTCCTAACCTTACTAACCCGTTCTTTGCTGAATTAGTTAATGAACTGGAACATCAGCTATTCTTAAAAGGATACAAAACAATTATTGCTTCCTCGGCTGAAAATAGGGAAATTGAGCACGAATATTTAAATATGCTGTTTGCTAATCAAGTTGATGGGATTATTTCAGGCTCCCACAACTTAGGGATTGAAGAATATCAGCGACTAACGGCACCAATCGTTTCGTTTGATCGGTACTTGTCAGACAACATTCCGATCGTTGCTGCTGATAGTTATCGTGGTGGGCAACTGGCCGCTCAATTTATGGTTCGTAATCAGGTGGAACGGCTAGTAGTAATCGTTGATGAAGATACATCAGTTTCACCAACTTTGAATCGACTTCAAGGCGTCGTGGATTACTTAAATAGCCAAGGAAAGAATTTTACAACCTTGGTAAGAGATGAAATTGCACAAACAGACTTTGCCAAGCAGTATGATGGTGTGATCGCATCAAATGATGTTCAGGCGCTAGAAATTATTGATCAGTATCAAGAAGCTGGTCAGCGATTAAATCATGATTATTTTGTTACCGGATATGATGGATCACAATTAATTCAGCAGATAGCACCACAATTACCAACAGTTGTTCAGCCAATTCATGCGCTCGCAGAACACTTAATTACAACGTTATTTGAGCGGATTGCTAGTCCTAATAAAAAAGTTGACTCAGTGACGTTACCAATTAAATTCAAACAGCCACTTTAAAATTAAAAAAGAGGTCAAGTTAAATCTCGACCTCTTTTTAATTCGATTCGCAAAAAGTATTAATCGTTGTTAGTATTATTACTTTGCATAAACCGTTCAATCAGTTCTACTTCTTCATCAGTTGCGTCACTGTTACCAGATTTGATATCGTGAATTCGTTCAACGGATAAGTGACTACCGAAAGCAATCTGATTATCATTCATATCGTTTTCACGTTCAAATTTGATTAATTCTTGGGCAATTTCGTTCAAATTATCCATGAAATAAATTTCCCCCTTAGTACAATTAGCATGGCTAATACAAATTAACTATTCTTATTGTAGAACAATCTTTAGTTTGATGCCAAAGTTAAGTTTATCATAGTTTGTAAAAATGCAATGCAATAAATATTTAAGTTTTGTTGATGTAGGCGGACAAGAACGATTTTTTGTGTGATAATCAATAATAAATCTATTGAATTGAGAAATGGAGAATCAGAATTATGACTTGGAACTGGCTAGGCTGGTTAATGTGGATCTTAGCGATTGCATTTTTAGGCTTTGTAATACATTACATTCGGGTAAAACAATTAATGTTAATCGCCAAAACTAAGAAACGGTTTGATGGAAAATTATTTGCCCGCTATGTGGCAATGTGCTTAGTAGCAATCATCTGGCTTGGTGGGTTGGTATACTTACACTTTGTTCAACCAGTTGACTACAATAATCAACAACAGGTACGGTTATCAACAAAGTACCAACCACTGCAATTGCATAATCAGGGAAGCGATTATTACTATGTTTTATCTAAACGAAGCGCTTCAGGTAAACGACCAATCGTTTCATATACTTATTGGACCGACGATTCTAAGTACATGGTTAGTTCACACTTTAGTTCAATCAGTGATGGTGATCGTCTGATTCCAGTTGAAGCATCTGGTTTACCATGGAATAAGAAGAAATTACAACGGATCGATAACGAATCAGGACACGCATTCTCTGCGGTAATGACGGGCTATTACCGGAATACGCCATTGAATGGATTGGGCCTGCGAGCAAACCATGTTGCATCAAGTTATACTCTACTTCGGGTACCACAAGAAAACATGGTTGCTGAACATTAAACTGTAGGTATAGAAGTTTACAGGATATTAAATCAGTGGCACCAAGGGTTCGACTCTTTCGGACGTTTGGTGCCTGTTTGTTGCCTTATTAAGTTGATAAGTAGCTGATTTCGTTCAGAAAAGTCATTAATTGTTTTGTTGCTTTCTTTTATCAGTTCGGATACCTTTGAGGAGTTAGGTTGCAGAATATATGAAAAAGGAAAAATCAGTCCAGCTAAAGTGGGTGGCATTAGCTAGTCTATTAAATAATACAGGAGCCGCCTTTATTTGGCCTTTAACCACAATGTACGTTAACAAGTACTTGGGGCAAACGTTAACAACCACTGGGATCGTAATGCTTTTTATTTCGATTTCCATGATGATCGGTAATTATACAGGAGGATGGCTGTTTGACCATTGGAGTTCATATCGGACAGCTCTATTAGGTGTTATTTGTTCAACAGTACCGATTGTGTTATTGATCTTTATCCATGGTTGGCCATGGTATGCGTTGTTAATGGTAGTTAACAGTTTTGGGGATGGAATTAACATGACAATTGTTAATTCATACGGAACTGCTGTTACCAATCATCCAGCAAGATTCGTATTTAATTATATTTACATGGCATTTAACGTTGGGGTTATTTTGGGAACCCTCCTTGTTGGGGTCCTCTTACCAATCAGTGTTGTCTTGGTATTCAGCGTTGCGGCAGTATTCTATATTGGTCTGACATTAATGGTTGTGTTGACCTTCAATATTGATGTTAAGAAGGTTGAACAAGCTCAACAAACTAAGAGAGTGAAAAGAACTAGTGGACAGACTAAGTATCTTTTCTTAGTTGTCTTAATTTTAATTAATGTAATGACTATTCATATGAGTTACTCACTGTGGGAAAGCGTGATGGCAGTCCACATGACGAATATGGGGATTCCGTTCTATGCCTACAGTATGTTGTGGACATTAAACGGAATTATCATCATTATTGGTCAACCATTAGTCAACAAACTGAGCCCTTATATGCGGCTCTCAACCCAGATCGTTTTGGGAATTTTAATTTTTGCTAGTTCATTTTTCTTCTTGATTTTTGCTAAGAGCTTACCGGAGTTTGTAACTGACTTTGTTGTTCTAACGATTGGAGAAACTCTAAGCTTTGCGGGTCTTCCTGCATGGATTACTCAATTGACGGGAACGGAGAATGCTGGTCATTATCAAGGCCTCTATAATATTGTGATTTCAGTTGGACGAGCGATTGGGCCACTTTACGGTGGTTATATTATTGAACATGGTAATTACCAGGACCTGTTCTTATCAGTTTTTGCGATGATGATCTTGACGTTAATGTTTGTAGGCATTAAATTATTCCATATTCATCATCAGCAGGTTCGCTGAAAGGTACCAAAAGTGCGCTAGCTATGGTAAAATCACACATGGATAATCAGTAAAAATAAGTTTAAATATCTTTATAGAGAGACGATTTAATTCGTTAGTCGCCCTCTAAGGCAATTTGTCTTAGACGGGCGCTTTATGTTTGAAGGGAGAACCAACATGGAATACCAAAAACCAAAAGGAACCGCAGACTTATTACCAGGAACCACTAACCTCTGGGAAAAAGTTGAACAGACTGCTCGTGAAGTCTTCGATCAATTTGGCTATCGCGGAATCCGGACACCAATGTTTGAAGACTACAATGTCTTTTCACGGAACGTTGGTGATACTTCAGATATCGTTGAAAAGGAAATGTACGATTTCCATGACAAGGGTGATCGGCACATTGCTTTACGACCTGAAGGAACTGCTGGGGTTGTTCGGGCATACGTTGAAAACAAGTTGTATGGCCCTGAATATCCAAAGCCATACAAGGTTTACTACATGGGCCCAATGTTCCGTTATGAACGGCCACAATCAGGTCGGCAACGTGAATTCCACCAAATTGGTGTTGAAGCATTGAATAACGAATCACCACAAATTGATGTTGAAGTTATTGCAATGGCAATGCAGCTCTTCAAGCGGTTCGGTGTTCCTAATGTTAAGCTGACAATTAACACATTAGGTGATCAACAAGTTCGTAAAGACTATCGTGAAGCCCTAATCAACTACTTGAAGCCACACTATGATGAATTAAGTTCTGATTCTCAAGAACGGATGTACCGGAATCCATTGCGGGTCTTAGATAGTAAGGACGCTGGTGATCAAAAGATTGTTGCCAACGCTCCTTCAATCCTTGATTACTTGGACGATGAATCACAACAATACTTTGATCAAGTTCAATCCTTATTGAAAGAACTCGGAATTGATTACGAGATTGATACAAATATGGTTCGTGGATTGGACTACTACAACCACACAATCTTTGAAATTATGTCTGATTCACCAGTATTTGGCGGTGGTTACACGACTGTTTGTGCCGGTGGTCGTTACAATGGCTTGATCAACCAATTAGGTGGCCCTGAAGAAGGTGGAATTGGTTTCGGGATGGGAGTTGAACGGTTGATGTTACTTCTCCAACAAGAAAACCCTGAATTTGCCCCTCATGATCAATTAGATGTCTTCTTTGCTAGTGCAAATGAAGATGGTGACAACCTTGCCTTCAAGATTTTGAACCAAATCCGTGACAAGGGAATTATTGCTGACAAGGATTACAGTGGTGTTAAGGTTGGTAAGCAGATTAAAGAAGCTTTCCGGCGTAATGCTAAGTACTTTGCAGTCTTTGGTGAACGCGAAGTTGACGAAGGTCAGTTCCAATTAAAGAATGCTGCAACAAAGGATACTGTCGATGTTAAGATTGATGACTTTGTTGCTGATCCCGCTAAGTACTTGAAATAGATGAAAGAGGGAGCTGGAAAACAACGAATTTGCAAGGCGGTGGACTAAGGATAGAACGATGATTAGCACGGAATCGGGCTGATTATCGTTCGAACTTAGGCTCGAGCCTTGCAGTTGTTTTCCGCGATTAGACTCTGTAACATTTGAAACCAAAATAGAGGCCGACGAAAATATAGAGTATTTTCTCGGCCCCTTTGCTATTTAAAATTATTTATCTGCTTCAGGAATTTTATAGGTTCCCATATCACTTGCAACAACAACTCGGCCAGCATAAGATTTGCCGGCAGCTTGAGTTAAACCAACCTTATTCATGGCAAAGGTTACAGTTGCTGTTGCTTTAACGGCGACCCCCATGATTTCACCTGTATCAGTATTAATTCCTGAAGGCATATCAACTGCGACCACAACAGCATCACTATTATTGATTGCTTTGATTGCATCGGCGTAAGTACCTTCAACCGGTCGATCAATTCCAATGCCAAAAAGGGCATCGACAATCAGTGAAGCATCTTTCAGGACATTTAGGTCGTTTGTTTGTGGAATTTTATAATATTGACAAATCTTATCTTGGACTTGATGTTCTTCAGAAGCATGATCTGGATTACCGACATTCAGGATTTTAACTTTTACACCAGCAATATGGAGAAGTCGGGCGACATCAAGACCATCACCACCGTTGTTTCCACTCCCTGCTACAACAACGACATTTTGCAAGTTAATGGGGAAAGCATTTAAGACTTCATCACGAACTGCTAGGGCTGCCCGTTCCATTAAAACTAACGAAGGGATGCCGATTGTATTGATTGTGTATGAGTCGTAACGCCGCATTTGTTCAGCGGTAATTGCATTATCTGCCATATTTATGACCTCCTGGATAGAAACTACCTTTAGCTTAGCACTTTAAAGATCTAGCAGTAGAATTTTTAATTTAAGATCAGTAAAATATGGTTAGTTTAATCAATAGGCAGGGGAGAATCTTGAGTAAAAAAGGAAAGTATGAAGTTCAACGGTTTACATGCATACCGGTAGAAACTGACGATAATGGTAAATACCAACTAAAGGTCGATCAGCAAGGTAACGCTAAGATTCATATTTGGCGGACTGGTAAACATACTAAGGGAAAGTATCAACGCCCTGGACAATTAATGCTGACAGAAAATAATTTAATGGCAGTGATCATTGCAGCAGAGCCAATGGCATTCAAAGATCGCCACAGCGAAACACCATTACAACGTTTCCTAACAACGTTTGTGGATGATGATGTTTTGCAGCAGGGATTGAAGTTAATGAAATAGAAAATAATATATAGAAAACGAGACAGAAATCATAAATCCTGCCTCGTTTTTATTTGTTATTGAGTTTATTTGACTACTTGAAGCTTAACGTCCAAATCCTTAGCAAGCTTGTTAGCTAGAATAACAGCCTGGTTATGTTCTTCATCTTTTGCCCCATAAAGAAGAATAACGTTTTGTGATTTTAATTGTTCTTGAACGATTGCGCGGAGTGAATTGTAATAGGAAGGATTAGCTGCAATCTCAGCCAAATAACGATCCTTAAATTCAAGAAAACGAGCAACATCGTGATCATACCATTTACGCAAATCGGCACTTGGCGCTACTTCTTTCATCCAACGATCAAGGTGAGCTTTCTCTTTGGAAATTCCGCGAGGCCAAACGCGATCAACCAGAATTCGATAACCATCCAAATCAGCAGGTTTTGTGTAAATTCTTTCTAACTTTAATTCCATAGTAGTGAATCCCCCTCAAATAAGTGATACTTTTAGAATAGTACAAGATGAAGGGGAGTCAAATATGCTGACAGAATATCAACAATTTTTTACAGGACGACCAACAATTGAGATTGCAAAGTCTTTGTTAGGAAAACAGCTCTCATATACTGATGAGGACGGCAATAAAGTCGGTGGCTTGATTGTAGAAACCGAAGCATATCTAGGAGAAAATGATTCCGCTTCACATGCATATAACGGTAGAAGAACGAATTATTCAGAATCGTTATATGGTAACCCGGGAAATATTTATCTTTATCAAATTCGCGCTCACTATTGTTTCGATGTGGTTGTTCAAAATGCTGAAGAGCCACAAGGAGTCTTAATTAGAGGATTAGAACCAACAATTAATCTGGAGAAAATGGCAGAAAATCGTGGGATGAAAGGATTTAACATTAGTAATGGACCAGCAAAATTAGTCCAAGCTTTGGGGATTCATTCGCGTGAATTGGACGGTTCTCCATTAGAAACGAGTCCATTAACGATTGACATTACTGAAGGTAGAAAACCACGTGAGGTTGTAACGACTAGTCGAATCGGTGTTAATTTGAATGGTAAAGATGGTCGGAGCCCATATCGGTTCTACGTAAAGGGAAATCCATACGTTTCTGGATTGCGAAAAAGAGAAATGAATTTAGAAAACCACGGATGGGAGGAATAAAATTGGCGTTAACTTACCAACAACTTTTAATTACCGTTCCCCTAGTCTTGCGGGCTGGTAATGTTCCCAGCATTGTTGGTGAAGCGGGACTAGGAAAAACAGCCTTGGTAGAAGAAGTGGCAGCAAAAATGAATGCCAAATTATTTACAACGGTTGTAAGCCTTAGCGAAAAAGGCGATCTTTCAATTCCCGTTCCACCGCTAACGAGTGATTCGTTTATTCAAACTAAGCACTATGGCCGTCTAGCCAATGTTCAATTTGGCTATTCAGAAACTTTAGTGTCGATCATTCGCTATGCAGAGGAAAATCCTGACCAGCCAATTATTTGGTTCCTTGATGAATTTAACCGTGGTCCGCAGTCCGTTCAGAGTGAGCTAATGAACTTGGTACTTCAGCGGCAAATTAATTCACTCCGCTTGCCAAACACCGTCAAAATCGTGATTGCAGAGAATCCAGATAATACGATGGAAGGATTTGAAAATAGTGAATATGCAGTTTCTACGGGGGATGCTGCTATTAAGGACCGGACAGTTCGCTTAGTAATGACGACTTCGACTGCTGAGTGGCTAAAGTGGGCTAAGGAGATTAATCCTGGTAGTAAACGAACGCGGATCAATCCGTTAGTAATTGATTATCTTTCTCGTTACCCACATCGGTTAGTTCAACCCCACCAATTTGGTTCCGATCTAACACCAACTCCGCGGGCATGGGAGCGTGTTTCTAAGAACTTAGATCAACTGCAACAATTGCCTAAGAAGCTTCAAGACCAATTAGCCCCTGATCTTTTTAGTGGCGATTTGGGTACGGAGATTGGTGCTTCGTTTGCAGAATTTGTTCAAGCACACGGCGTTCAAATGCGGGTTAGCGATATGATCAAACATGCGGAATTAGAAGAGAATTTTCAACAGTTGGAAGAGGCGGAAAAGCTATCTCTACTACGAGAGTGGGTTGAAAAGTATCCCAAAACACTTGCTGAAGATTCTGGAGCTAAGAATTTCAGTAACTACTTAACTGACATTAGTCCCGATGGTCAATACGCTCTTGTGCAACAACTAGGTGAAAATGATGAACTTCTTCGCCAAATGTATAAGGCAGCTGAAGCAAATCCAGACGGGAATGTTGCCGAACTATATGAAACTGGAGCACAAATAGCGACATATGGAGATAAAGGCGAATGAACCGGTTAGCAAAATTACTCCAAGATTTGCGGCAAACGCCTGCGGATGATGAGTTAGTCCAGAAAGTTCTTACTCAGGCAATTATCAAAATCCTTCAAACGCACCGTCTCTTAGGAGAAATCCTGTTACAAGTACCACGAATAGTTGTAAGTGATCAAGAAGCGATTTTTAGCCTTACTTGGCAAAATAATCAAGTTGTATTAAGGGTATTTTCACAAGGATTAGCGAATTTACAAAGTGATGAGGTAGTGATGCTCTTAGAACATGAAGCACTTCACTTGCTATGGATGCACCCGCTCCGTTATATGAATTCGCCAATGCCGGAACTAGTTCGCTTGGCAACAGATACGGCGGTTAACCAGTATCTTCCAGAGGCTCCTGAAGGTACGATGACTATAGAACAATTGCAAAAACTCTTGCATCGGAAAATATTATCCCATCAAGATTCTAGTGTTTACTTGCAACTTTTACAGGGATTAACAGTTGAAGATAAAAACAAAATAAAACGAGCGGGACAGCATAGTGATCCCCACTTAGCTGCGACTAGAATAACAAGAAAAATTAATCAGGAAACCCATCAGGGATGGCAGACTAATCAAGCTAATTTACAAGTGGGTAACCAACAACTCCGCGTTGCTCAGCTTAAACAACTACTACGACACGCATGGGCTAATACCCCGAAGAAGGATCGAGGATTATTGCCTGGTGAAGTAGTTGCATCATTGAATGAACAGCAAATGTTGACTCACCAATTTGATTGGCGTCAATTAGTCAGTCGACAAGTGGGAACAATTGCAGCTGGACGAGAAGAAGTTGCTTATCGGTTTAGCCGTCGTCAACCATGGCGAATGGAATTACCAGGAACCGTTAGCAGACTTGTCCCTAAACTTTTAGTATTCGTTGATAATTCGGGATCAGTAACTGATGATGAATTAAACTTTGCCTTGAGTGAAATTAGTCATTTAGCAAACAATGATCAATTTCCGTTAGAAATATACCCATTTGATGCTCGTGTTCATTCTGAAAAACGACAACGAGTAAATAATGGAAGTCGTGTTAAGTTCCAGCGTGTTGGCGGTGGTGGGACCAGTTTTCAATGTATCTTTGACTTTCTCCATCAACAGCATACTAATCCTGCTAATTCGTTAGTGTTAATCATCACTGATGGGTGGGGAGAGAAGAACGTTAATCCATATAACTTTCATCATGTTGACTGGCTGATTACGGGCTCAATTACTGATTTATCGGTTCATCGTCCAGTCGGTCATATTTTTAGCTTAAAGAGGGGAAGAGAATGACAGAATTATTAAAACCAACCGTGATGAAACAAATTTTAACTCACTCGAAAGAATACCAGCGTGCCCTGAAACTGTTGAATGTTGATTGGGACTTGGGTGACCAAATACTATTCCGCGATCGGGTAACTGCGGGGGATGTTATTCTTGCCAAGCAGTTGCAACAACATCACCTAATAGTTGGTAATGTTAACTTGGATGACTATCAGGAAGTTAGTCGAATGTTGAATCAACATGCCCAATGGTTTAGTGGCAGTGCACGATATGAGCTTCTAAAGCCGTTTAATGAGTAGAGGCTAGGCAAAAATAGTATAATAAAAACATATATGATAAGGAGGTTGAAAAGCGTGGCAGTAAACGAAAAAGAAATCAAGAATGATTTATATGATGCAGTTAATGGTGAATGGCTAAAAACTGCTAAGATTCCTGACGATAAGCCAGCTACTGGGGGCTTTAACGATCTTGTTAATGAGATTGATAAGCAGCTCATGGACGACCTGGATGCTTTTGCGGAAGGAAAAGAAAAAAGTGATGATGCACGGTTTAACGAGATGATTAAACTGTACCGGGTCGCTAAGAAGTTTGAATTTCGTAAAAAAGTTGGTCCACGGCCATTAAAGCGGATGCTGGAAGGGATCGAAGAATTAAAGTCTTACGATGAATATCAGGGCCAATGGCGGAATTGGATTATGGCGGGGATGCCTTCACCAGTCGTTTTCGACATCGATGCCGACATGAAAAATGCTACTGTCTATGCCCTCTTTGCATCAGCGCCTTCATTGATTTTGCCTGACAAGAGTTACTATGAAGAAGATGCTAAAAAGGAACAGCATGATCAACTCTTAAAGCTTTGGTCTTCCATGGTTGCTAAGCTGATGGATAAGCTTGGTTATGACAAGGATGAAGCTGCCAAGCACATTGAAAATGCTAAAAAGTTTGATGCATTACTAGCACCAAATGTTAAGAGCGCTGAAGAATCAGCTGACTACAGTAAAATGTACAATCCACAAACAGTTGATGAGTTAGCAAGCTCAACTGATCAATTGGACTTGGCTGATGTAATTAAACGGTTGGTTAAGGCAACTCCTGAAAAGGTAATTGTTACCGAGCCAGAATACTTCAAGGCCTTAGATGGTATTTTGAAGGATCACTTTGAACTGTTTAAGAGTTGGGCGCTAATCAAAGTAATCCGCGCTAACGCTAGCTATCTTGATGATGAAATGCGGGAAATCAATGGTCGTTACAACCGGGCACTTTCTGGTAGTAAAAAGCCAATCAGCCAACGGAAATTTGCTTATTACCTTGCACGAGACGTCTTTAGTCAAGTGATGGGTGATTATTATGGTAAGAAGTACTTCGGCCCTAAAGCAAAAGAAGACGTTCACCACATGGTTGAGCAAATGATCAAGGTATATAAGGGCCGTTTAGCAAATAACCAATGGCTAAGCAAAGAGACCCGTGATAAGGCAATCTTGAAGCTTGATAAGTTAGGAATTCAGGTTGGTTACCCAGATAAGATCCCAGCCCTCTATGACAAAATTAAAATTGATGAGGGTGAATCACTGATTGCAAACCTAAATCAAGCTAATATTGTCGCTAATCGTGAAATGTTTGGTCGATGGAACCAACCAGTTGATCGGATGCGCTGGGAAATGAGTGCTGCCACGGTCAATGCTTACTACCACCCATTCAAGAACATTATTGTATTCCCTGCAGCTATTTTGCAGGCACCGTTCTATTCACTCAAGCAAAGCAGTAGTGAGAATTATGGTGGAATTGGTGCTGTAATTGCCCATGAAATTTCACATGCCTTTGATAATAATGGTGCGCTCTTCGATGAATTAGGAAACTTAAACAACTGGTGGACTGAAGAAGATTCAGCTCACTTTAAGCAACTCGCACAAAAGATGATTAAAGAATTTGACGGCCTTGATTTTGCTGGTCAAAAGGTTAATGGTAAGTTAACCGTTTCTGAAAACATCGCTGATGGTGGTGGCTTAAGCTGTGCTCTCGAAGCAGCTAAGCAAGAAGATGACTTCAATGCTAAGGAATTCTTTATTAACTGGGCAACCATTTGGCGGATGAAGGCCACTAAGCAATATGAACAACTGTTGCTTTCAATTGATGTCCATGCACCACAAAAATTGCGGGCAAATGTTCAAGCAGAAAACTTAGATGATTTCTATACTGCATTTGATATTCAACCTGGCGATCCAATGTACAAGGCACCTGAGGATCGGGTAAATATTTGGTAGAAATAAAAGATTATAAATACCAAAACTCTTTGTCTTACAATTCAAGACAAAGAGTTTTTTTGTGTCCGCAAAGCTTAGCGTGACATTTTAGGTGCGATTAGGTATCTTTTTATTAAGAATTATTTCCTGGGAAATCAATTTTATGGTAGAGGAGAATTTATATGAACTTCGCACAAAAAATAAAATCGTACCGAAACGATAATAAGTGGACTCAACAGGAAGTAGCTGAGAGATTAAATGTTTCAAGGAAAACAATTTCTAGTTGGGAGACAAACCGAAGTTATCCAGATATTTTCATGCTGGTACAAATCAGTGACCTCTATCAAGTAAGTTTAGATAATTTATTACGGGAGGATCGTAAGATGATTGATAGTTACAAACAGGAACATATTTCTAGTAAAAAACGAGATCGGGAGTTTAGAAATGAATACCTTTGGAATGTTTTTGGTAGTTTATTTATATTATTAAAGTTAATACATGTTCTACCAAACACTGGCGGTATCTTTGGCGCAATTATTGGGGCTGTTATAGGAGCAACACTTGTAAATCTGTACTTTTTATTAAATGCTACTAATTGGAATCAGTTATCAAAAGGAGAAAATGTAAGCTTCGTATTGTCCTTTATTGTAATTACATGCTTGTCAATCGCAATTACTTTCATAGCTCCTATTGGAAAAAACGCTTCTGGTAGTAGTGATTATGTTTATGGAATAATTACAGGGAAAATTGTCTATTCGATGATCTATTCGTTAGCATTAACTTGTACTATTAGTCTATTTTCTCAATTTAAGGAAAGAAAAGAAAAATAGAGTTAAGTCAAGAAAATCTATCTTTAAATATCAGTTATTCATTAAAATAGAACAAAATAAAGTTATAAAATAGTGTATTAGACAATCAACTTGCAGAAAGAAGAGTATAACAATGTTGAAAGCAATCAGAGGAGACATTACCAAGGTACAGGTTGATGCGATTGTCAATGCTGCTAACACAACCTTACTTGGTGGCGGTGGCGTTGATGGTGCAATTCATCGTGCTGCTGGCCCGGGTCTTTATGCAGCTTGCTTAAAATTCCATGGATGCCCGACTGGTGAAGCACGGATTACGCATGGTTTTAATCTCCCATCAAAGTATGTCATCCATACTCCAGGTCCAGTTTGGCAAGGTGGAAACCATGGAGAAGATCAGTTGCTTGCTAATTCATATCGCAATAGTCTTGAACTAGCTGAGAAAAATGGTTGCCGTACTGTGGCTTTTCCTTCAATAAGTACCGGAGTTTACTCATTTCCGTTAGAGCGTGCAGCGCATATTGCTGTTGCAACGATTTGTGATTTTCTTTCGACGGCAAAGAAAGTAGAGGAAGTTGAAATGGTATGCTTTGATGCAACAACGCTTGCGGCTTATCAGAAAGAAATTTAAAAATAATCAAAAACGCGTCTTAATGTTTGAAGTTAACATTAGGACGCGTTTTCCATTGGCTATTTAATTGGACTATCAACAATTTGCCGGTAAGTTCGGGTAGTTAAGCCGTAAAGAATTAAGTAGAGAATAAGCAAACTGACGGCGACGACTATTCCCACAGTAATCATTAGATGAAGGTTGTAGAAGTTAAGTTGAACCATAATCTGATGAATTGCAGGGACAGCAAAACAGAGATTAATAATTGCCCCAATTACTGGTAAAAGGAAGACCATTAGTACTTGGCTATGGATACTTTTAACAGTTTCTTTTTCGCTGAGGCCGACTTGTTGCATTGTTTGGAACCGTTTCTGATCGGCATACCCTTCGGAAATTTGTTTGAAGTAGATTACAACAGTTGTCGTAACGGCAAGTGCTAGGCTAATAAGAATACCGATAAAGACAAGACCACCGTAAAGACCGTTGATTAGTGATGTGATCGTAGCCTTTCCGGTAAAGTTAAGGTTGTTATATCCTAACTTGGCTTGGAGAGCATTTTCAAATTTAATGCGATCCTTTTGATTGCCAGATAATTGGTAATTGAATGTTGTTACGGTAGTTAATGGTAATGATTTAGGAATCGATTTGACAATAATAAAAGTTGGCGTATAGATACTGTGATCAGGGTTGAAGAATTGGCTAAATTGTTTAAGCTTCTTTGCTTCATACTTATGGTTATTAACAGTAATTGAACCATAATGTCCCTTGTTATTAGAGTAGGCCAGAGCTTGATTATCATTAAGACTGATATAGTTATTAGTAATCCGGTTATATTCTTTAGCTGTTAGTAAAATTACTGAACTACTAGTTTTATTATTCATTTTTTGGATGCTGCCTTGACTGATAAACTTGTTGCCATGCCAATAACCGTATTGGGGAGCAGCCATTTTATAGGTTAAATAGTGATCAAATTTTGCATGATGCTGGCGAGCAGTTGAATCAATCATTTCCTGCTGCTCTTTCGTTAGTCCCTGGGTACTAGTGATGACAACATCCTCTGGAGCATATGATTTAACTGTGCTGCTGATTCCAGCGTAGAGAGTAATCGAAGTGAAAAGAATTACGAGAATTGAACTGCATAATAGACAAATAGTTGCAAGACTGGCACCATTTTGTTCCATCCGTTGGAGCATCCCTGATACAGCAATGAAATGTCGTGGTTGGTAGTAAAAATGCTTGTTTTTCTGTAGGAGTCTTAAGAGAATGATACTTCCGATGATGAAGACCAAGTATGTCCCAATTACAAGGAGAACTACAGCCAACATGAAGTGAGCTATAGCAGAGATTCGCGGCTTGATCGTTAATGTAATATAGTATGCCCAAATTAATAAGATAAAACCAAGAATCCCAGCAAGCGAATAGAAGATACCGTGTTTCTTGGGCTTGATTGCTTTTGGTTGCCATAACTGATTAGGCGTCAGCCGATGAAGTTTGATTAGATCAATAATAGTGATTATTACAAATAGGACTACAGTCAAAAAGGCAGTTTTCGAAATTGCTGAAGAGACAAACCAAGGCTGAGAAATGTGCCCGATGTCTAAAAGGTAGCCAAGACCAAGAAAAGCTAATTTTTCAAAGATAATTCCAAAGACTAATCCTAAAACTAAACTAATAATCATTAAATAGCATTTTTCAATAATTGTTAGGAGTTGGAGATTTCGACTAGTCATTCCTAACATGCTGTAGAGTCCCATTTCACGGCTACGTTGCTGCCAAAGGAACCGATTAACATAAATTAAGAAGGCTAAGGTAACCAGAAGAATGAAGCGGAAACCAAGTTCAAGCATTGCTGAAGTTACAGCACCTGTATTAAGTCTTTTTAAGCTGGAATTAGCCATAATTGCCAGGAAAATATAGTTAATCGTAACGAGCATGATCGTTGCCATAAAGTAGGGACCATAACTACGCATGTTTCGCTTAAAGCTCGAATTAATTAATTTGAAATATAGCACGACTATTCACCACCATTCGTTAGTGTCATCATTGTGTTACTGATTTGCTCTTGATAATTTTTAAGTGATTCGTTACCACGAAATAGTTCATGGTAAATCTTACCGTCCTTAATAAATAAGGTCCGTTTAGCATGGCTGGCAGCGGCAGCACTATGGGTAACCATGATGATCGTTTGTCCGTTATGGTTAACAGTAGAGAAAAGATCAAGAATTTCATTACTGGTATTTGAATCAAGTGCCCCGGTTGGTTCATCAGCTAATAAAAGATCAGGATGAGTAATTAATGCTCGTGCAATCGCTATCCGTTGTTGCTGACCACCAGAGATTTCAGTTGGGTAGCGATCAATAATCTTATTAATCCCTAATGCTGAGGCTAATGGTTTAATTCTTTTTTCCATCTCTTTTACTGGAGCTTTAGCAAGGACAAGGGGAAGATAAATATTATCACGGTTAGAAAGACTATCGAGAAGGTTAAAATGCTGGAAGATGAATCCTAAGTGTTCTCGCCGATACTTTGCTGCTTCGTCCATGGACAGTTCATTTAGATCCTGACCATTTAATAAGATTTCACCAGCAGTTGCCTTCTCTAAAGTGGCGATTATGTTTAATAATGTACTTTTCCCGGCTCCAGATTCGCCCATGATTGCGATGTATTCACCGGGCTCAACATCAAAACTAATATCTTTCAGTGCCTTTACGGGGTGAGTGGAATTAGCGTTATATGTTCGTTGAATATGACTAAGATGTAAAAGGTTCATATTTTCCATTCCTTTCGATATCCATGATTTTTTATAGTTTCCTTTTGAATTGATATTCTAAATTTATTATAAAAAGGTTCCCCAACGATTCCTACTTACAGAACCGCGGAGAACCTTACAGAATTGTAATGTTTGGATGGAAAGTATTAATCCTTTTGAACGTTATTTCCTGGGAAATATAGGATTGCCTGTGTCCCTTGGCCAGGTGTTGATTTGATTTCCAGTTTGAAATTTAATTGATCGGTTACTTTTTTGACTAAGTACAATCCCATCCCCGTTGACCTGGTTGTTTGGTGACCATTTTTACCAGAGAAACCATTATCGTATATTCGGGGAAGATCATCACTGGCAATTCCAATTCCCTGATCAATAATTTGGAGACTGTCATTCTTCCATTTGAAGAAGACAGTCGCACCAGTTGGTGAATATTTGATTGCATTTGAAAGTAATTGGAAAATGCAAAAACGCAGCCACTTCCGATCAGTTAACACCTTGAACCCATTAAGATCCTCAAGTTGAGGGACGAGTTGGTGGTTAATAAAGATTGCCGAATTTTGCTTTAAGATCGTCATGATCAGTTTTTGGAGATCGATCCATTCAAAATTAAAATCATTGCTTGTTAATGAGAGCCGTTCGTCACTCAATAACATATCAAGGTGATAATTAGCTTGCTGGACAGCGCCTTGAACTACTTTACTTGAAACTACATCGTCATTTTCAGCAGCAGCCTGTAAACTGGTTAATGAGTTTTTGATTTCATGGGAATATAGTTCAACATGATCGAATTGCTTTTGTTGGCGATTATTTAACTGACGAATTGCCTGGTCACTTTCTCGATGTTGAGTACGATAAGATTGAAGTAGCGCGGCCTCAACCGGGTTATTTACGGGAATGTCATGCTCTTTTTGAAGGATTTTCACTCTCCTAGCTGTTTGATAGCTATCAAATAAAAACCAAATGACCAATAGAGGAAAACTGAAACGAATTGTGTCGCCAAAAAAGCTATTTGGCAAAAAGTATAGGGTCGATAGTAGTTTAAGTAATCCCAAAAACAAAAGGTAGGCAATTATTAACGGGAGAAACGACTTAAACTGATAGGACCAAAATTTGCTATTCTTCATGAGTAGTCACCAATCGATAACCAATACCACGCTCGGTTCGCAAGCTACTATCAAGGTTGACAGTAGCTAATTTAGAGCGAAGACGACTAATGTTAACGTTCAGGGTATTGTCATTTAGAAACTTGCCGCCTTGCCAGAGCCATTCAAGAAGGTGCTCCTTAGAAACGGTATGTCCTAAGTGACTGATAAGAGTTCCCAATAAAGCTCCTTCTGTTGGGGAAAGTTGGACACTTCCATTAGGCGTCGTTAATTCATTGGTTAAGGAATTAAGATTATTTGCTCCCCAGTTGAGCTTATCAGTATCGTTGGGTTCTTGAATCCGTCGTAAGAGCGCCTGGATTTTAGCAAGAAGCACTGCAGTAGAAAAAGGCTTCATGATGTAGTCATCTGCTCCCGCTGCGATGGCATGCATAATATTGCTATCAATATCGGCAGCTGAAATGACAATAATTGGTACTTTAGTAATTTGCCGGACTGCGTTAATCCAGTAGAAACCGTCAAAAGTTGGGAGAGTAATATCAAATAAGATTAAATCTGGTGCAGCTTCTTCAATTTCATCAACCACGTGATCCCAATCCTTCACCGTAACAACAGTATGTTTCCACTTAGTTAGCTCATCTTGAATCGTTTGAATAATAGTGGGGTTATCTTCAACGATAAATACCTTTGCCATTGTGGCACCCCCTAGTTAAATTAAAATTGCTACCCAAATCATACATTAAGAAAATCCCCAACTCAAATCGAAAAGATCTGAATTGGGGATTACTTTTAAATTAAGCTTGCGCGTTTAATTTTGCAGAATACTTGGCTTCTTCCTTTTCCAAGCGAGCACGTTCACGCTTGTTGTACCATGGTGAAATGGTGAAGGCCAAAATATCATTAATAATGTAAACCATACTGTTGACGGCCATTGCCAATGAAGCATCGCCTTGTGCGAAGGTAACGCCCCAAAGAACCATTTGGAAAATTCCAGAAGCCAACCACCAGAAGTATTGGTTGTTGTACCGTAAGAAGCAGATAACACCAGCAGTTAAACTGATTGAGAAACTGATGGCATCAATCCAAGGACGTGGATCATTAGTCAGTGCACCAATGAGGTAACCGGAAATGAAGTAAACAACAATGGTAGAAAGGATAGCGATGAACCAAGTCTTACCAGTAAACTTCCGAATCTTGGAGACCATATTGATATTCCAATTTGCGGAAAGCAGAACAGGAATATCCAAAGTAATGACGTACGCTAACTGTTCACCAATACTAAGGTAGTTCTTAGCGCTGAAACCAACGATGATGAAACAGATAGCAGAAAGGATCCCTAACCACCCATTTACGGATTTGGCAGCGTTAATAGCTAAAATACAAAGAACTCCTAGTGTTGTCCCAATAAAAGTAATTACCGTAATCCATGTAATCTTGTCATTTACCAGGGTCATTACCTGACAACCAAGACTAAAGAAGAAAAGGTAGTAGTTTTGTTGAGGCCAGCCTTTAAGTTGGTGAGCTAGAAAGTGAAAATAATTCTTCATTACTCAAAATCTCCTATATCTATATATTGTGCCCACGATGAATTAATAAAGTTCGATAATACAATATATTGTGGGACATGCAAAATTGCAACGTGATCTAGTATAGCATTCTTCACTCGCGAAACAAGAGAAAAACATCTGATTAATCAGTTGATATTTGCTTAGATTTGCTTACTAGAGAGGATTAAGTAACTTCAAATTATTTTTTTAACGAGTTAATTATTGATCATTGTCTGAATCAGATAGCTTGACGGCTAAAATTTTAACCCCATATGTTGACTGGGGTGCTTGAACGGTAACAGTTTCACCCACTTTATGATGAAGGACTGCTTGACCAAGTGGGGAATCGAATGAGACCTTCTGTTTCTTAAGATCGGCTTCTTGCTTACCAACGATTATGTAATCAACCGTTTCGTCGTCATCTTCAAATTGCAGGGTAACGGTTGTCCCTAAATCAACTGTCTGGGAGTCATTTGGTTTAACAATTTCCGCGTATTGCAGTTGCTTGTTAAGGTAACGCATCCGGCTTTCAAGATGACGAAGCTCACGTTTAGCTGTACTGTACTCAGTATTTTCTGATAAATCACCAAGTGCCCGCGCAGCCTTTAATTGTTCAATCTTTGCTGGACGTTGCTTTTTAAGCTCTTCAATTTCTTCTTCAATTTCATGATAGCCAGTGGGAGTCATCTTTTGAAAATAGACGTGTGCCATGGCTTCTTGGATTTTTTTACGTTGCATTTAATATCGCTCCTTGATGATGCTTTGGAGGCATAATTAATTCTTCATTTGTAATTATGATATGATAGAGAGGATAATTCAATTTTGATGGAGGAATAATTGGGAAATGAGCGAACACGAAGAACATATTAAAAAGTTCCTAAATTCGTCCACGTATGACCAGCTATCTGCTAACCAGCAGAAACATGCTCAAGAAATCTTAACTCGATTCAACAAGTATATGACTGAAGAGCAACAACTGGATGACACCGCGTGGACGCCCCAAGCGGTTAAGCAGGTAATGGTTGGTCAATTTATTGCTGATCCAGCATTAACCAATTCTTTTGGGATTGCAGTTGCACCTGTTTTGAAGGCTTATCAAAAATTCTTGGGGAATGATCAATTGAGTGCAATCGAGGCAGCAATTGATGAACAGCGGCCGACAATGAATAAGTGTCGGAAGGCTCACAAGACATTAGCAGAATTAACTGGTAAGACTGAAAGTAAAAGTAAGCCTGCTCCAAAGCCACAAAAGAAGCAACCAGCTCAACCTGTTGAAGAGCCTAAGGAAGAAAAAGTTGAAAAACAGGCAACTGCTCCAGTGAAATTAATCCCTGCTGCTAAAATGAAGCAGGTAATTGCAAAGATTAAGGATGAAGTTGCCACTGCTCCTGAATTTAAGGAAAAGTCTCTAAGCATCGCTGATCAACAATACCTTGTGGCTGAATTCTTGCAGTTAATGTACCAAGAATGTCACCAAGGACTTAACCAGTGGAAGTTTAATGATCTGCAATTAGTCTTGGGGATGATGATGCCACTGGATCCTAATATTACAAAATTAGAGATCCTTAACATCGTTCCTACTGCCCAAGCGCTATTCGATTATTTGAAGCGCACTAAGCAAATTGACATGGATCAATACCGTGTTGCTTTAAAGTCAATTGCTCACATGCAGACGTCACAAAACATGCTAGCATCATTGGAACGTCGGCAACGGGCAACCCAGTTGATGTTGTCTTATATTCGGAGCCAAGGTGTTGATACTGATAACATCAATAAGACCGAAAAATGGATGGATGCCCACCAATCAGAGGTTGCTGACTTTATGCGGTCAATCCTTAATCCTTGGGGTGAATATGAACGCCAACAATTGCATAAGCAACAACGTGTACAACGCCAACAAACTCCAGTAGTAAAGGATAAGCAATTACTACGGAAGAAGCGGGTTCCACAAGGTATTAAATTTAGTAAGAAACGGCGGAAGAGAAGAAAAAAGTAAGCAGCCGTTTTTAGAAAGGGGATGGAACTAGTGAGTGAATACATACCAGAAAATATGGAAGAAGTTGCTGTTCAGGTGGCAAAACGTCAGGTTCACGGTGAAAAGGTAACTCCTGAGGAAGTAATTGAGCAAGCTGTTCCTGACATTCTTCAAGCTTTACTTGATGATGCTCTTGAAGGTCATTATGATGACGTTAAGCGCGACGGTGATCAGTTAATTATTACCGATGCGATGGGAGAACAAGTTGGTGTTTTAACCCCTAAAGGAGCCAGCTTTGTTGATGATTTCAAAAAAGATTCGGATGCATTAATTGAATATCTTGAAAACCAAGTAGCTAAACTAGTTGGTGGCCGTTAAAGAGATACGAAAAAGGGGATGTGACATAAGTTCCCTTATATAGACTAAAAGTTAACAGCGCGGTACATAAATGGGCTCCAGCATTCGGAAATTCCGAACGCTGGAGCCCTATTTATGCTCGCGGGGGCTCCCAAAAGGCTAGCTTCGCGTCGAAATACGAAGTCAAAATGACTTCTGTCTCGCGCCCCCTTTTTGCATAATTTACATTCGTTTCTTAACTTCGTAAGGCTTAGCTTTAGCGGCTTTGGGTTCTGGTTGAGCATCCTTAGCATAGAAAATGGCATATTCTTCATCATCTGGACCTTTAGCAATTACCAGATCTTCAGCTTGCCGTTCCCGCTTAAAAATTTGTCCCTTACGAACTGCTTCGTTATAGTCATGAATATTGGCGATTGAATCACCAGGGTTAAAGAAAATTCTTGTTTCCATAGCTATTTCCTCCTTCTAGTCTAAATATAATTGGCGGAAGTCTTTTAGATCTTGCTCGCTTAATTCAAGATGCTGTTTTAGGTAATTATTGACATTACCGTAATCTTGTTTGATTAGTTTGATAGCTTGATCAATATAATCAGGAGAAACTGACCCGAGTGCACGTCGGTTTTCAACGACAACTTCACTTTCACCCTTATCGCGAAGATTTTGCAGCCATTGTTCCCGGAAGTCCTTGGTTGCCTTATTGGTGAGCATATAGTCTTGAAGAATGACTTCTTCTGGTACTTGAAGAGCACTAAGAATTAAGAGAGCGGCCATTCCTGTACGGTCTTTCCCAGCTGTACAGTGGAAAAGACTTGCTTGACTGGGATCATTAGACATCAATAACTCAAACATCTTCTGGTAAGCATCTTTTGCGGTAGTAACACTAACCATCCGTCGGTAAACATCTAACATATGACGATAACCATTACCAGGTTTTAAAATGCGGCTCATAATCTCTTCGTCACTATGAGAAGCATCGGTTTCATCTGACTTAAATACAGGCAAGTGGTAGTAATTAGCGCTTTGCGGAAGCTTATCTGGTGCTTGTTTAACTTCTTCCGGTGCCCGCAAATCAATATCAACAGTAACGGGAACATTTGCTAGAGTCTTTAAATCATGATCATTTAAATAAGCAAGTGAACCTGAGCGGATTAATCGATGCCACTTAACATGACGACCGTCAATGGTTTCATAGCCACCTAAATCACGAAAATTATGGCCATGTTGGATATCTAATAGGCGCTGATCCGTCATGTCAAAACCTCCTTCATTGGGATATCTTTCTTTTACTTTATAATTGTACCCTACTTTAACCAGTTTGATAATTGTTGAGCCAGCTTCTGGCCACTCTCCGTTGCTCCAATTTGGTCTGGGTGTAAGCCATCCGTATAGCTAGTACACCATCCGTTAGTTTCAATGACTGGTAATTGGTGCTTTTTAGCGAGTTTACGAATCGTTTCCGCAAATGTCTGACTAAAAGGAATCATCACTAGAATTTTGCTTTGTGGAAATTTCTTGATGACCAAGTTTAAAAAGTGATCATAACTGTTAGCAAATTGATTGAGGGGAAATCGCCGATCATTAACACCGAGGTTAATGACAACCAGGTCAGGCCGATTAGCTTGCCAGCTAGTTGTCGCATCAAGCCTATCTAGAAAGTGATCTGCTGTTGGGACGCCACCAGTTGCTTGCCGAAGAACACCACCTGCAGAATAGGCGATGCGGACATCTGTTGCATGAAGTAGATCAACAGCAGTCCCAACGTAATTACTTTCTGGACGATAATCGTATGAAGCATGGCGACCATTTACCCAGCAGCCAGCTGTGATTGAATCACCGATAAAATCAATCACGGGAACTTTTGAAGCAGCAAGCAATTTACCGTTATCAATATCAATTCCAGTAATTGCAAACCCCTCATCACCTGTCCAAACTTGATCAAGATCGGTATTTCCAGCAGTAATAATCTCAATCAGATGTTCTCCAGAAAGCTGCTCAATGTACCAAACACCACTACTAGCCTGTTCACGATGCCAATTACCATTGTCAATTCGCCACGCATATATCTGTGACGGTGATAGTTGATTACGGTTATCTAAGACGTGAACTGCCATTTTATTTACATTAACTGCAGAAAACCGTAAGCGACTACCCAAGTTTGTAGTGTATAGAGTGGAGTGATGATTGATTTCTTTAATGAACCAGCGACCTTGCGGGTTAACTAGCTTATAAATTATGTCTGGAGAGTAGTGAAACATGAAAATCTGTCCTCCTTTTCAAAAATAATTATAAACTTTTTTACGGTTAAAAAGGGTGCTAAAAGAGCGTATTACCAGTCTTTGCAAGAAACCGCTTTCAATATTGTGGATTCAAATATGAAAGCGCTTGTTGACAAATACAGTAAAAGAGTATAAATTATAGTTTAGTAAAAGTTTACTAATTTGTTTAGCCACTTATTAAAGCGGCCATGGAGGTATTTTGACATGGATAAGCAAGATTTTCTCAAAGAATATCAAGACACATTTAAGGAACCAGGGAAGGACGTTTTCTTCTCACCAGGCCGAATTAATGTGATTGGTGAACACACCGATTACAATGGTGGTCACGTTTTCCCATGTGCAATTAGTATTGGTACTTATGGTGTTTACGGTCCACGTGAAGACACTACAGTAGCAATTTATTCAGCCAACTCAGCTAAGGTTGAAAACAGTAAGATCATTACTTTTGATATTAACGATGATCAACCACAAGCTGCTAAGGATGAAAAATGGGTTAACTACTTTAAGGGAATGCTTGTTTATCTTAAGCAACGTGGTTTCAAGATTGACCACGGATTTAACCTGTACATTCATGGATACCTTCCATATGGTTCAGGACTTTCCTCATCAGCTTCAATTGAAATGTTAATGGGTAACATTTTGAAGGAAGAATTTAACTTAGATATTGATGAAATCGAACTCGTTAAGCTCGGTCAAAAGACTGAAAATGATTTCGTTGGTTTGAATTCAGGTATTATGGACCAATTTGCTGTTGGTATGGGTAAGAAGGACAACGCTATCTTCCTTGACTGCAACACTTTAGAATACAAGTACTTACCACTTGAATTGGGTGATTACGAAATCATCATTATGAGTACAAACAAGACTCACTCATTAGCTGGTTCAAAGTACAACGAACGGGTTCAAGAATGTGAAGAAGCCGTAAAGCGCCTCAGCAAGAAGTTGAACATCAAGAAGCTTGGTGAAATTGATCCAGAAACATTCGATCAATACACTTACTTAATCAATGATGACACTTTGATTCGTCGTGCTCGTCACGCTGTTAGCGAAAACGAACGGACTAAGCGTGCTATTGATGCAATGCAAAAAGGTGACCTTGAAGAACTTGGTCGCTTAATCAACGCTTCACACGTTTCATTGAAGTACGACTACGAAGTTACTGGTAAGGAACTTGATACCTTAGCAGAAAACGCTTGGGATCAACCAGGATGCCTTGGTGCTCGGATGGTCGGCGGTGGATTCGCCGGTAGTGCCATTGCCATCGTTAAGAAGTCTGAAGCTGAAAACTTCAAGAAGAACATCGGTGACATTTACCGTGACAAGATTGGCTACGACGCCAGCTTCTACGACGCAGAAGTTGTGGATGGGCCTCACAAGTTATAGAGTGTGAAGCCGTAAAAACCTTCCGGTGGCTAACGATTTCTCCACTGAACGACGATTCCGTCGTCGGAGGTGGAGGTCGTTAGCTCGAGGAAGGTTAGGCTGAACACGTTTCGACTGTGCTGCCTAGAACATAACTCGGGTGAGCTTAGGGCGAACACGTTTCAACTCAGCTGCATTAGGAGTTAGCTCTAGCAAGCTCCTGGCGAACACGTTTCGGCTGTGTTGCCTAGAACAATCTCGAGGGAGCTTAGGGCGAACACGTTTCGACTCAGCTGCATTAGGAGTTAGCTCTAGCAAGCTCCTGGCGAGCACATTTCGACTGTGTTGCCTAGAACATAACTTAGGCTGAACACATTTCGACTCTATGCCAATCAATTTCAGTAGCAATAAAGTGAGCGGGGGAATTAAAAGATGAAGTTAATTGAAAAGTTTGCTGATGATGTTATTGCCAGTGGTGCTTATAAGCCACTTGACAAGATTTATGTGATGAACAAGATTCGTGGCTTTGTTGGCGACGAAGATGTTGAAAGCAACGACGATCAACCAGTTGTTGCTCAATTAGTTGATCTCGCTGTTAAGCGTGGCAAGATCGAGGATGGCCAAACAGAACGAGAAATTTTGAATGATCAACTGTATGATTTGATGACACCACGTCCATCTGTTGTAAATGAAGAATTTTGGGAAAAGTACCAGGAATCTCCAGAAACTGCTACCAACTGGTTCTACAAGTTAATGACCTCAAACGATTATGTTAAGGTTGCGGCAATTAAGAAGAACATCGTCTTTGACCGGCCAACTAAGTACGGTAACCTTGAAATTACCATTAACCTTTCAAAGCCAGAAAAGGACCCTAAGGCAATTGCAGCTGCCGCTCATGATACTAAAAAGAAGTATCCACAATGTGCTCTTTGTATGGAAAATGAAGGTTACAAGGGTCGCTTAGGACAAGCAGCTCGTAGTAATCACCGGGTTATTCGGATCACTGTTGGTGGCCACAAATGGGGCTTCCAATACTCACCATATGCTTACTTCAATGAACACTGCATCTTCCTCGACAGTAAGCACGAACCAATGCAAATTAATCGGCAAACATTAGTTAACTTGGTTGAAATTGAAAAACAACTACCTGCTTACTTTGTTGGTAGTAACGCCGACTTACCAATTGTTGGTGGTTCAATGTTAGCTCATGAACACTACCAAGGTGGTCGGCACACCTTCCCAATGATGAAGGCGGAAATCAAGAAGCCATTACACTTTGATGAATATCCAGATGTTGAAGCCGGAATTGTTAACTGGCCAATGAGTGATATTCGGTTGACTAGTGCTAATACTACTGAACTGATTGATCTCGGTACTCACATTATTGATGTTTGGGATCATTATGATGATGAAAGTCTTTCATTAAAGGCCTTTGATGGCGATACTCGTCACCACACAGTTACCCCAATCATGCACCGTGATGGGAAGCTATTTGTTCTTGATCTCGTTCTTCGGGATAACAACACTAGTGATAAGTACCCACTTGGTATCTTCCACCCACACGAAAAGTTATGGCACATCAAGAAGGAAAACATTGGTTTGATTGAAGTTATGGGTCGGGCCATCTTACCTGCTCGGTTGAAGAGTGAATTAGCCGAAGTTAAGAAGTTCTGGTTAGGTCAAGAAAACAACATTGCTGATAGTCACCTTCCATGGGCAAAGGAAATTGCTGAAAAGATGGATATCACTGCAGACAATGTTGATGAAGTGATGGAACAAGAATTAGCTAATGTCTTTGCAAATGTTCTTGAAAACGCTGGTGTCTTCAAGGATGATGAAGCAGGAAACGCCGGCTGGGATCGGTTCATCGCACAATTATAATTTGCTCTAGAATCTTAGTAAAAGTCCAGGTAGAATAGTTTCTAATAGGAAGAGGTGAATACCATGGCAGCAACGTTACGTGATATTGCCAGGCGAGCTGGAGTCTCAATTGCAACTGTTTCGCGAATCTTGAATAATGATTCGACATTATCCGTTAACGAAAATACTCGACAACGAGTTTTGAGTACGGCCGAAGAACTAGATTACACGAAACATAAGCGGACGCGAAGTGACCAAGTGCAACGAGTAGCAATTGTTCAGTGGTACTCCCTTACCCAAGAGTTAGACGATCTGTACTACATGGCTATTCGGATGGAAATTGAACGGTCTGCGCAACAGCGAGGGATTCAAACTATTCCAATCTATCAAAATAATCTTGAAGAAATCCCCCGAAATGTCACTGGGATTATTGCGATTGGAAAGTTTAGTAATTCTCAGGTGCAAAAATTAAAACTGGTAACGAATAACATTGTCTTTGTTGACTTTGATAGTTTAGCTGCTGGCTATGATTGTTTGGTACCTGATTTTGAAAATGCTGTTCATTCGGTAATCAGCGAGTTCTTGGATGAAGGAATTCAAGATATCGGGATGCTAACAGGAACCGAAACAACAACAGATAATGAAATTGTTCCGGATTTACGGCGTCAGTATTTTGAATCTGATTTGCGGCAACGCGGACTGTATCATCCAGAGTTTATATTTACTGGTGACTATACTTCGATGTCCGGATATCGGGCAATGAAGAAGGCAATTGAAAAGTTAGGGGATAAGTTACCCCATGCAATCTTTATTGCTAACGACCCAATGGCGGTTGGTGCACTGAAAGCCGTTCAGGAAGCTAAGATTGATATTCCTAATCGGTTAGCAATGATTAGCTTTAACGATACGGCAATTGTGAAGTATGTTTACCCAAGCATGTCAGCAGTCCATGTCGGTACTGATGAAATGGCCCATTCTGCTGTCGATATAATGGCTAAGCGGCTGGCTCATCCAGCTAGTGACCCTTGTAAGACAGTTGTTGGCACCCATTTGATTAAACGACAAACGACGAAATAAGGAAAACCCTTAGTAGAAGAATATTACTTCTACTAAGGGTTTCTTTTTGTAGTTATGATATTAAATCTACATACTAAATTCTTGCTACAACTTAATCTACGCAGAGGCGCTTAATTGCTTGAGCGTAGATTTCCATTGCCTTGAACATGTCCTTGAGTGGCCATTGTTCATTTGCTTGGTGCATGTAGTCAGGAGTAGTTGGTAGCATTCCACCAAAGGCAACACAATTATGCATTGTCCGGGCAAACGTAGCACCACCAGAAATTTGTGGAGTGGCGTCAGTATCACCAGTTTGTTCCTTGTAGACATCCATCAGTGTTTGAATTAACTTGCTGTCCTTTGGAACGTAAAGTGGGGCAACATAGTCAAAGTGAACGTACTTCAAGTCGTATGGTGCGACTTTTTCTTGAAGGGTTTCAAGAAGCTTGTCCCGATCAACTGTAACTGGAATCCGCAGATCAATTTGCATCCGGGTTTCTTTTTCATTAATTTCCAAACTTGAAATGTTCATTGTTAGACTGCCGGATTCATCTTCAACTTTGCCAAAGACGTTTGAACCAGTGGCATCTTCTTTGAAAAGCTTGCCAATGAAATCAAGTGGCTTGAAATCAAAGACTTCATCTAAAGCAATTGCCAGACGAAGAACCGCATTGGTGCCTTGAGGAGCTAACATTGCGTGGACAGACTTACCGAGGACGGTGATGGAATGATCATCGCTAGTGTACTTAAATCCATGCTTATCAAGAGCAGCTTTTACTTCATTTTGCTTTGGACCATCATAAACAGCTTTATCAGGAACTGCATTAAAGGCGTTCTTCAAGCTGATATTAAGTTTATCGGTACCAGGACCAACTAAGTATGATTGTTGTAATCCTTTTTCAGCGTAAATTAGTGGAAATTCAGCATCAGGAGAAATACCACTATCAATCTGGCTTTCCTTCTTGTTATACTGGGCAATTCCCCGCCAAAGGATTTCCTCATCAGTTCCGTAGATGAAGCGAATCCGTTGGTTAAACTTATAACCATGGTCCATTAGAGCTTTAACAGCAAACAATGCAGCAATTCCAGGCCCTTTATCATCTTGAGAACCACGACCATAAACGGCGTCGTTAACGACAGTACCCTTGAATGGATCGTGTTCCCAAGTCTTTGGATCACCAGCTGGAACAGTATCAAGATGGCAAATTACACCGAAAATTTTGTCACCTTCACCAACTTCGGCATATCCATAGTACCCAGCAGGATCTTCATAGGTCTTAAATCCCAAGCCCTTACAAATTTCCATCATTTTATCAAGGGCATTACGAATTCCTCGACCGAATGGTGCACCATCTTCAGCAGGCTGGTTGAATGATGGAACAGAGATTAAGTCAGTTAGTGCT
Source organism: Candidatus Limosilactobacillus merdavium (assembly GCA_018883805.1). Lineage (GTDB taxonomy): Bacteria > Bacillota > Bacilli > Lactobacillales > Lactobacillaceae > Limosilactobacillus > Limosilactobacillus merdavium. The sequence continues at coordinate 38,291 of JAHLFK010000031.1, forward strand.
TTAACAGCTTCTTGTTGTTCTTGTTCATTTACTAATTGTGCCATAATTTATTCCTCCTATAGTACAGCAGCGATTCCTAAGAATACACAGGTAACGACGAAGAGGTAGATCATTAATTTAAGCATCCACTTCCACCAGATACTAATGTTAACGTGAGCAATTGCTAGAGCCCCCATAACGATTCCTGATGTTGGGGTGATTAAGTTAACCCAACCGGAAGCGGCTTGGTAAGCGGTAATAACTAAGCTACCAGAAACGTGGGCAAAGTGGCCAAGTGGACCGATAATTCCCATTGTGGCAGCAGCTAGCCCAGAAGTAGATGGAATCAAGAATGACATTGGAATATAGAAGATGTAAGTCAAAATAATAAAGATACTTTGAGAAAGACCATGGAGGCCAGTTTCACCCCAATGAAGGACAGTCCCAGTAATCATTCCGTTGTTCATTACAACTTGGATACCACGAGCAACCGCAACAATAATAGCAACACTTAAGAATTCAGCCATTCCCTTCATGAAGGCATCCATAAACTCGCTTTCCTTCATGTGGTAAACCCACATAATTAATACAGACATAAAGAGGAAGAGCATGGTGATTTCATTGAAGTACCAGGTTCCTAGTGGTGCCATGTCATGACCAAATAAGTTACCAAGGAATGGAATCCCAGTTAACCATTTGGTGAAGTTATCAAAGAATGTCCAGTGACTGTTTAAGTTAGTCCATGGAATTAACCCTAAGATCATGATGACAAAGGTTGCACCAAAAAGCCAAATAACAGCCTTTTGCCGTTTAGTCATCTTAAAGTCGTCATCTTCAGAACGAACATTAATTTCGAAACGTTTTTCATCTTCGGCCCGTTGATTGTAGACAAGAGACTTTTCCGGGTGCTTTTCAATTACTGAAGCATAGTGGTAAACGTAAATAATACTAATAGTAATTGTGATAATTAAAAGCAGGACCCGTGAAAGCAATCCATCACCTGGAGAAATATTTAGCGTTTGCGATGCAACTCCAGTAGCAAATGGGTTAACAGTTGATGCTAAACAACCAACTTGGGTACCAACAAGGGCGATCGCAACAGCAACCAGTGAATCAAAGCCAACTCCCATCATGACAGGAATCAATAATGGGTAGAAGGCAATTGTTTCTTCACCCATTCCGTAGGTAGAACCACCGATTGCGAAGAGGATCATTAAGATCGGAATTAATTGTTTTTCCCGACCTTTATAACGGTGAACAATTGAGCTGATCCCCTTATTTAAGGCATCCGTCTTATTAACAACCCCAAGGAACCCTCCAATTACCAGGATGAATAAGGAAACTGAAATTGCTCCTTCAGTCTTCTCATCACCGACCATCCCGATAACAGGAGCCATGAAGACGTCCCAGATCCCCTGTGGCTTACTTGCAACTGCACGGTAAGTCCCAGAAATAATGTTTCCGGCTTTATCAGTTGAGTATTTACCGGCAGGGATAATCCAGGTCAAGATAGCAATAATGACAATAATAATGAATAAAATAGTGAACGCAGACGGCATATGGAACCGACGCTTTTTCTTAGTTTCTTGCAAAATTTCTCACTCCAATCCCCAAAAAAGTAGTTTGCAATTATGTTCACAACCCTATTGTAAACTTCTTTGAAAACGGCTTCAATCGAATTTTGAGAGTGCGAGCCGCGACGTATTAGCCACCGAGTACTAAGGAAGTCCAGGCGATGATTGACTAGCAATCAAGCCTGGACTATTTAGACGGAGGTGGCGGTCGCGGCGAGCACGTTTCGACTCAGCAGCATTAGAAACGTTCGAGGAAGGTTAGGCTGAGCACGTTTCGACACGGTAGCAGTAGGAGCTCTAGCAAGCTCCTGGCGAGCACATTTCGACTCAGCAGCATTAGAAACGATCGAGGAAGGTTAGGCTGGGCACGTTTCGACACGGTAGCAGTAGGAGCTCTAGCAAGTCCCTGGCGAGCACGTTTCGACTCAGTAGCATTAGAAACGTTTGAGGAAGGTTAGGCTGAGCACATTTCAACCCAACAAAAAACGCGAGATCATAGCAATCAATGCTACGATCTCGCGTTTACTAATATTAGTTTTCAAAAACCTTTTGACCAGCCATCCAAGTTTCCTTAACCCGGACATTTTGTAAGTCGTCATGAGGAACAGTGAAGATATCTTTGTTAAGGATAACGAAATCAGCAGATTTGCCAACTTCAAGGGTACCATTATCATCAAAGCCACCAATCTTGGCACCATCACGGGTATAACCAAGGACAGCTTGAGGAACGGTAATGGCTTCTTCAACATTAACAACATCATCGTTGGCTGCTTTCCGCGTGACTGCTGCATAGATACTATAGAATGGACTATCAGGTTCTGCCCATGGGGTACATGGGGCGTCAGAACTTAAACCAAGCATTGCGTCAGAGTGCAGCATTGTCTTTACCCGGTATGCCAGCTTGAATTGTTCAGCATTGAGGTAGTGACGGTATGATTCGTCCTCAGCAAAGAAGAAGATCGGCTGAGTAACCAGTGCATATTTCATCTTACTGTGGGCAATCTCATCAAACATTGCATCAGTCATCAATGAAGCATGCTCAATTCGCACTGATGGCATTTCATCAAGCCATGGCTCCAAGTCCTTAGTCACATCAATGACGGTTTGAATAGCCTTGTCACCCATTGCGTGGACCGCCAATTGAAGTTTGTTTTCGCGGGCCATGTTAACAGCACGGGTCAACTTTTCCTTTGAAGTTAGACTAACGCCCATCTTGCCTGAAGGATAAGGATCAGTATTATAAGCAGTTTCACCAGAAATACTGCCGTCCATAAATACCTTAATTCCAGCAACCCGAAGTTTAGCATTACCACTTGGCTGTAATCCCTTCTCAGGATCGATTTCGTCAAAGACATAGTAAATAGATGCTTTTGGCGCAAAGCCACCCTTAACGGCGTCCTGATAAAGCTTGAGGGTGGTGTATGGCTTTAACCGTCCCATCATTTCACCAATTGCAACGATTCCGTTAGCAAGATAATGCTTAGAGCTATTAATCATATTGCGGACATCGCCCTCGTAACTTTGCGCAGATTTTGCTCTAATTAGGAGTTGAGATGCGGCAACTTCCCGCATAAAGCCAGTAGGACGACCATCAGCAAACCGTTCAATCTTTCCACCAACTGGATCTGGTGTATTCTCATCAATCCCAGCTAGTTCCAAAGCCTTTGAGTTACCAACTGAGGAGTGGCAGTCGGAACGATAAATGAAAATTGGTTGTGTGGTTGAAACTGCATCAAGGTCATCACGGTTTGGACTACGATGTTCAGCTAACTTGGTCTCATCGAATCCCCAACCTTCAATCCAGACGTCATCGCCCTTACCATAAGCGGGAGAATGGCGTAATGCTTCTTGCATTTCTTTGATGCTATTAACATTAGGTGGAGTACATGCCACACCGTGAAGGGCATCAGCAATGTATTTAGGGTGGGTATGACAGTCAATTAGACCAGGAAGAACTGTTTGACCATGAAGATCAATAACATCGCCTTCAGGGGTAGGATCGTTACCAATCCATTTGATACGGCCATTTTCAGCAATCATTCCATTTGCAAAGTGATCTTCTGAATCACCAACGAAGATTTTACCGTTTATGTAAGTCTGGGTCATATGAATTACCTCTCTTAGTGTTTGTAGTTTAAGTGATGGTGCAACTTACTGAAGAAGTGGCGATCGGACCAGCCAATCAATGAACCCTGAGTCAGAATGTTGTAAACTGTCCCAAAGTTCACAGCAACTAATTGGTGAGTCTCAATTACCGAAATAATAATTAAGAGAATTGGTGGGATATAGCTTGTCCATTGTGACCAAACTGCAGAGCCATGCATGAACCGAAAACGAAGAATATATGGGAAGTCATCGTTAGGGTGCATGATTAGGTTTGCCCGCTGGTAAAGTGAAACTGCTGCGGCAATTCCAAAGAGGCCGATGATATCCAGGATTACCCGTAGCCAAATATTGAGTGAGGGAACCCCAATATGGTTAAAAAGATCTGCAAAGCCCTGAAGAATGTAGCTAAAGGGTACAGTATAAAGAAGATTACGGATTAATCGAAAGTAATCAAATTGATGAAGGAGGATGAGGTTAGTAATCGCAACCACCACCCCTTCAAGCAACAGCATATTACCTAACGACCAATGAAGCCAATTACAGAGGTTAGCGGCTGAAGCAGTCCAGATCGCACTCCCCATATTTGTTGAAACTGTAAGACCGTTGGCACATGCATTTAATATGATCGAAAACGCCAAGAAACACCAGCGACCAGTGAGACTATTTGCCCATTGTTTGGTCAATTGTTCATTTCCTCCTTTTAAATATACTCTAGTTACTATCCTACTTCTCTTTAATCAAAAATAAAACCGCTTTCAAATTCAAAAATAAATGAATAAATTACCGAAAAGCTAAAATAACTGTTCGGCTTTTGTTAAATAATTTATAAAATTTAGTAAGAAAATCTCTAAGAAATATGCTAAAGTAGAACAAGACAATTTTTAAGGAGTCTGATTTAAGGTGAAAAAATACCGAATTTCACGTCTGAGCATGGGCTGGCAGATTATGATCGGCTTAGTTCTAGGGATTATCTGTGGGATGGTTTTCTACCACAATTCCAGTGCGATCACTGTCATGCAAAGCTTGGGAACAATTTTTATTCGTTTAATTCAAATGATTGTTATGCCGATCGTTGTTTCGTGCTTAACGGTTGGAATCGCGAATATTGGTGATATTAAGAAGTTGGGACGGATTGGTGGAAAGACATTAATCTACTTTGAAGTTTTAACGACAATTGCAATTATTCTCGGGTTATTGATTGGGAATATTACTCATCCAGGGACGTTTATCGATATTCATAAACTGCACGCTACCGACATTTCACAATACATGTCGAGCGCCAGGACCGCATCACATAATAGTGGCTTCTGGCAGTTGATCTTGTCGATTATCCCGACAAACATCTTTAAGTCAATGTCTGATGGGGATATGATGCCGGTAATCCTGTTCTCTGTTCTCTTTGGTTTAGGGATTGCTGCAGTTGGTGAAAAAGCTCAAATCCTGATTGACGTTTTGAATGCCGTTGCTGAAGTTATGTTTAAGGTGACTAACTGGGTGATGAAGTTTGCTCCAGTTGGTGTCTTTGGATTAATTGGGATGACAATTGCTGAAATGGGAATTAGCGCGCTGCTGCCGTTAGGACTATTCATCGTGATTGCCTATGCTACAATGCTTATCTTCATTGTGGTGGTACTGGGAATTACGGCGCACCTCTTCCACTTACGTTACTGGAAGACGATGCATGTTATCCTAGATGAAATTATTTTAGCCTTTACAACGGCTAGTTCAGAAGTAACCCTTCCACGGCTAATGGAAAAGACTCAAAAGATGGGGGTAAGCAAGGGGATTGTTTCCTTTGTTATCCCAACCGGGTATACCTTTAACCTTGATGGTTCAGCAATCTATCAGTCATTGGCTGCCTTATTCTTGGCTCAAGCTTATGGGTTGCACTTAACATTAGCCCACCAAATTACTTTGTTAATCGTTTTGATGATTACTAGTAAGGGGATGGCTGGTGTTCCCGGAGCCTCATTTGTTGTCTTGTTAGCTAGTGTATCGACAATTGGTGTGCCGATTGCTGGTTTGACATTCATTGCCGGAATTGACCGGTTTGTCGACATGGGACGGACGGCAGTTAACGTTGTTGGTAACTCAATTGCTACCTTAGTTATCGGTGAATCCGAAAAAGAATTTGACCGTGATAAGTACAACCACTACTTGGACACTTACGGTAAAAACTAAATAGAATGAAAGAAAGCTGGGAAATAACGACTAGGCAAGGCGGTGGACTAAGGATAGAACGATGATTAGCACAGAATGGGCTGATTATCGTTCGGACTTAGGCTCGAGCCTTGCAGTTATTTCCCGCGATTAGACTATGTAATAGTTGAAACTACAAGAGGATGAGAAAATATAAGCTATTTTCTCATCCTCATTTTTTAGAAATGCTTAGCATAAATTTGGAGTGTCCGTAACTTACCAGCAATCACTGAAATTTGGGGAAGGGTGCCACATTGTTGGTAACCACACTTCTCAAATAGTCTTTGACTGGGGAGATTATTCTCATAAATATATGCAATGATTGTTTTAATTTCAAGGTGCTCTTGAACTTGGTGATCAATAAAATTAAGAATTTGCTGACCGTAACCGTGTCCCTGAGCCTCATTAGCAAGGTAAATGGATATCTCAGCGGAGAATCGATATGAGTCATGGGGATAAAACTGTTCAAGCGCGCACCAGCCAATGATGTGGTTATCCTCCTTAACTACCCAGAGGGGGAAATGATCATTGAAGTGATCAAGCCACTCACTCCGACTTTCAACGGTTATTGGCATTTCATCATCAGTGATATCGTGACTGGGAACTGCAGCGTTATAGATTTCGACGATTCTTGGTAGATTGCTAGGGATTGCCCGATGAAAGCTAATCAATTTAAATTTCTCCTTTGTTCTGTAAGTTAAAAAGAGAGGTCGAGTTATTTCCCGATCTCTCTTTTTAGTTATAGTATAAACTATTCTTGCGGTTCACTTAACTGAACGCCACGATGATCAACGCTAGTACTAAATACTATTTGTGTACTGGTCTTGCCAAAGCGTTGTTGGATATCGTTGATGAAGTCATCGAGGTCAGTTGTTGAAGGGAAGACAACTTCCATTACTTCAGAGAAATCACCAGTTACACAATTACATTCGATAACGTTAGGGATTCGCTGAATATAAGGGTAAAATTCCTTCTTTTGTCGTGGCTCAAGTTGAACTTGAATAAAGGCCTTAACATGGAAGTCAATTTTTTCAAGATTAATGATTGCTTGGTATCCTTCAATGATACCAGAACGTTCGAGCTTGCTTATTCTTGCTGCAATTGCAGGAGAGGAAATGAAGCATTCCTTGGAGAGATCTTTTAGGGATGCTCGGGCGTTCTTTTGTAAAATGTTGACGATTTTGCGATCGATTTTATCCACATTAATTACCTCACTTCATCAGACACAAAATTAGAATTATTTAAATATTCCTAATTGAATCTTAATATTATTTACCGTTGATTGTAATTGATTGCTTGCTGCAAGTCAAATGGTTAATTATTTTGGGAATGTGAATAAATGTGATAAATAATAAAGTCAAAGTTACAAGCACGGATTAATTAATGGTACAATAGTATTAATAACTGTGAGAGGTTTGGAGGGTTCTATTATGGATCAAGAATATGAAAACATCCTGGTTCCAATGGATGGTTCAAAAGAAGCCGAACTGGCATTGGGACGTGCAATTGCAGTTGCTAAGCGTAATGGTAAGGCGCACATCGATGTTTTAAACGTTATTGATACTCGTGCGATGGCCTATAACTTTGCTGGTATGTCTGATGGAAGTATTACTTACCAATTAGTTGATAAGTCTAAGCAATACCTTGATGATATTCTGAAGCGGGTTAAGGAAGAAGATCAATTTGATAATATTGATATTCACATTCGTTTAGGAAATCCAAAGACAATTATTTCATTTGACTTTGTTCGCGATCACCACAACGATATGATTATGATTGGTGCTAGTGGTTTATCACGGATGCAACGTGCCATCATGGGTTCAGTTACATCCTATGTAAAGCGGAATGCTCCTGTTGATGTACTTGTTGTGCGGACAGCAGTAGATCAAGTTAAGGAATAAAGTTAGATTTAAATAAAAATGTAAAAGGAGATGTGGCTTTGTGGTCACACCTCCTTTTATTATAATAAACGATATTAAAAAGGGACATGAACCATTTCTGATTCATGTCCCTTTATTTTATAGAGTTATTAAGAATTACTTTTCTTGATCCTTCTTTGTAACTTCCATAACGTTATCAGTTGTTGTAACTTTTTGATCAGCAGCAATTAGTTGCTTGAAGTCGAATTCTTCGCTGTTAGTAACTGTAACAAGAACGGTATCATCAAGACCAGCCTTCTTAATGGTTGGGTCCCAGAATTCCATCAATTCAGCACCTTTTTCAACATGTTGACCCTTGTCGAAGTAGGTAACGAATCCAGTACCATGCAAGTTAACAGTATCAATACCAATGTGGATTAACAGGGCAACACCACTGTCAGATACTAAACCAACTGCGTGACGAGTTGAGAAGGTTGCCCGAATAGTACCACTAAATGGAGCATAAACCTTACCGTCAGATGGCTTAATGGCAAATCCTTGTCCCATGCTTCCGTTAGCAAAGGCAGGGTCACTAACATTCTTTAAGTCAACAACAGTACCAGCAACAGGTGCAGGAATTTCAGTTACACCTGGCTTTGGTTGAGGAGCAGGTTCAGCAGAAGCGGATGCATCACTGTTATCATCATCGCTCTTGTTGAATTGCTTACCCCAAGTTTGTTCTAGTTCAGCAACAATCTTAGCATGTGACTTTTCATCCAACTTAACCTTGAGGGCAAAGATGATAATTCCGACAATGATTAAGGCGATTGGAATTAAGAACATGTAAACCTTGAAGATGCTTACGCCATGGGCAGTAACAGTAGCAGCAGTAGCACCACCAGTCATACCAGCAGCAACAGTAGCCATACCAACAACACCGTTAGCAACGGCACCACCGAACTTATCAAGCAATGGACGAACAGACAAGGTCAAAGATTCATCACGGTGACCCAACTTCAATTGACCATATTCAACAGAGTCGGTAATAGTCATCAAAACAACCAAGAAGATAATTGGTTGTGGAATGAAGAATAATTCGGCACCGATTAAAACAAGAACTAATGACTTACCAGCAACGGCAAAGATCAAAGCACCGATAACTTCGATTGTTGCAGCGCCGTAGAATAACTTGTGACGACCAATCTTTCCTGAGAAGAGTGGGAAGGCAAAGACGGAAATAACACCGACAACAGTGTTCAAACCACCAAGGATTGAGAAGGCCTTTGAATCACCAAGAATGTAGGTGAAGTAGTAAAGTTCAAAACTGTTCAAAAGGGTTTGACCAGTAGTGAAGAATAAGTAAGACATTGCGATTGCAAGAAGTTGGTCGTTCTTAACCAAGATCTTAAGGATGTCTTTGAACTTAGTTTGTTCCTTGTTTTCACGAAGTAATGATTGTTGTTCGTGAGTAAACATCCCAACACCGATAGCAGTGATGGCAGAGATAGCAGCAACAATAGCAGCGAAGATGAACCAACCACGGTCATCACCAGTACCACCGTTTTGCTTTACTGAGAAGAACAGAACCATTGGCATGATAACAAATCCGATGATCTGACCACCAATAGTTGAACCAACCCGGGCGAAGGTAGCTATCTTATCACGTTCGTGTGAATCGAATGACATCGCAGGAACCATTGACCAGAAACCAACATCATTGAAGGAATAGAATACATCCATGATGATGTAAATAATAGCAAATAGAACTAAGTAAAGGATTGGGTTACTTAAGTTCAAGCCACCTAGTGGAGTGAAGAGGGCGGCCAGCAAAATAGCTGAAATAACACCACCGCCAACAACCCAAGGCTTGAACTTACCCCAACGGGTGTGGGTCCGGTCAATTGCGTTACCGATCATTGGGTCAATGATTAATTCACCAATCCGCAAAATCAAAATAATAGCAGTAACATAACCAACCATTCGGTTATCGAAAGACTTGTCACCAGAGTCAAACAAGTGACCAGTGACGTACATCATAAAGTAAGTAGATAGTAATGCAAAGAAGGCATCATGACCAAACGCACCAAGTGAATATGCAAGACGCGAACGGACAATGTGTTGTTCTCCATTTGGTTTATCCATATTAACTCCTCTTTTCTACAACAACTTAAATAACTTACAGCCATTATGTTAAGCGCTTTCATAAAAGATGTCAATAATCTTTTAGTAAATTTTTACGAAAAGATTTAATAAATTATTTGCTAACTCAGTAAAAAATGTCCAATTGGTATAGTTTTAATATGCAAAAAGGTATCTGTTATGGGCTGCTATAAGACAGAAGTGATCGAGTGTCGTAGAGAATTAGTAAATGTTTATTCAAATATCAATAAAAAAGGACTTATGATAAATTTGTCATAAGTCCTTTTACTGTAAAAGTTTAATTTTGTTTATTGTTCTTCGTACCAGCTGTAGTGGTAGTTACCAGGACGGTCTGTCCGTTCGTAAGTGTGAGCACCAAAGTAGTCCCGTTGAGCTTGGAGTAAGTTTGCAGGAAGAACTTCAGAACGGAATGAGTCATAGTAGCTAATTGCGGCACTGAAGGCTGGTACTGGAACTCCAGCCTTAACAGATAGTGCAACAACGTCCCGGATAGCCTTTTGATACTTCTTGGCAACGTCCTTGAAGTAGTCATCAAAGAGAAGGTTCTTCAGATCAGGGTTCTTAGTGTAAGCATCAGTGATGTTTTGAAGGAATTGTGCACGAATAATGCAACCTGCACGCCAAATTTGTGCTAATTCACCATATTGGAGGTTCCAGTTGTAACGTTCAGAATCAATCCGCATTTGTTCAAATCCTTGAGCATAACTCATAACCTTACCGAAGTAGAGGGCTTGACGAATCTTTTCGATCAATTCTTCCTTGTTGTCGATTGAAACAGCCTCAGTGTCTTCAGGTAATTCCTTACTTGCTTGAACACGTTCCTTCTTCATCATGGAGATGTAACGGGCATAAACAGCTTCAGTGATTACTGATTGTGGTGCACCACCGTCAAGGGCAGTTTCTGAACTCCACTTACCAGTACCCTTGTTGGCACCACGGTCAAGAATCATATCAACAATTGGCTTGCTCTTGTCGTTACCAAGGTCATCCTTACGAGTAAGAATGTCGGCAGTGATATCAACAAGGTAGCTGGATAATTCACCCTTGTTCCATTCAGCAAAAGTCTTAGCAATGTCGTCAACAGGCATCTTCAGAACGTTACGCATAATGTTGTAACTTTCGTCGATTAACTCTTCGTCACCATATTCAATCCCGTTGTGGACCATCTTAACGTAGTGACCAGCACCGTTAGGACCAATGTAAGCAACACATGGCTTGCCGTCTTCTTCAGCCTTAGCAGCGATTTGTGTAAGAATTGGAGCTACTAGGTCGTATGCTTCTTTTTGACCACCAGGCATTAATGATGGACCATGAAGGGCACCTAGTTCACCACCGGAAACACCCATTCCGATGAAGTTAATACCAGATTTATCTAACTTAGCATTCCGTGCCATAGTGTCGTGGAAATTAGTGTTCCCACCATCAATTAAAACATCACCCTTATCAAGTAATGGTAATAATTCATTGATAACAGCATCGGTTGCCTTACCAGCCTTAACCATCATCAAAATTCGACGAGGCTTTTCTAGTGAGTCAACAAAGTCTTCGATTGTATAACTTGGCACTAACTTTTTATCGCTGTGATCCTTCATCATTTCGTCGGTCCGGCTACGGTGACGATTGTATACACCAACCGTAAATCCACGACTTTCAATGTTTAAGGCAAGGTTCTTACCCATGACAGCTAAACCAACAACACCAATTTGTGCTTTTTGATCTGACATAAACTAACACTCCTTAGCTAATATTGTGTTCAATTTCACAATAACTATTATACAGCATATATTAGTTTGGAAGCAAATAAAAACAGGTTAAGAAGTAATTAAATTTACTTCTTAACCTGTTTGAGGGTATTAAGATAACATAATGGATTACTTGTTAAGATCGTAAACCCACTTGCAACCGTCACGAGCTAACAATTCATTAGCTGCGGCAGGACCCATTGATCCTGGAGTGTAGTTAGGGAATTGTGGCTTTTCGATGTCCCAGAGGTTCCGGATAACATCAACGAACTTCCATGCGTAAGCAATTTCTGCCCATGAAGCAAAGTTGGTGTGGTTACCTTCAAGAGCATCGTGGAAAAGACGTTCGTATGGTTCTGGTGATTCCTTCTTAGCGGTATCACTTTGAACGAACTTAAGGTCAACAGGTTCAGTAGTGAATCCTTGACCAACGTGCTTAGCGTTAAGTTGAAGACCGAAACCAGAGTTAGGTTCAACAAAGATAGTCAAAACGTTAGAACGTAATGATTGCTTGTCAGCAGTTTCAGGGTTAGCAAAGATATCGATTAATGGCTTCTTGAAGACAACATCAATCCGAGTAAACTTGTCAGCTAACTTCTTACCAGTCCGAACGTAGAATGGAACACCTGACCAACGGTAGTTATCAAACATTAACTTAGCAGCAACGAATGTTTCAGTACCTGATTCTGGGTCAACACCATCTTCATGACGGTAATCTGGTTGATCATTAACAGCACCATATTGGCCACGTACAAAGTTAGCAGCAGCTTCTGATGGAGTGTAGACACGTAAACTACGTAATGCCTTGATCTTTTCAACACGAACATCGTCATCAGTGAAGGCAACAGGTTCTTCCATTGCTAATTGAGCAACAACTTGCATAATGTGGTTTTGAACCATATCACGTAAAGCACCTGAGTTGTCGTAGTAACCAGCACGTTCTTCGACACCAAGCTTTTCACTCAAGGTTACTTGGATGTTGTCAATGTAACGGTTGTTCCAAAGGGCTTCGATAATTGGGTTACCGAAACGAAGTGCTTGGATGTTTTGAACCATTTCCTTACCAAGGTAGTGGTCAATCCGGAAGATTTGGTTTTCTTCGAATGTTTGTGATAATTCGTCATTCAACTTCTTAGCTGAATCGAAGTCACGACCGAATGGCTTTTCAATAACAAGACGGTTGTAACCATTGTCAGTTAACAAGCCTTGCTTCTTGATGTTGATAGCAATAGTACCAAAGAATTGTGGAGCCATTGACATGTAGAACAAACGGTTACCGTTAGTACCAAATTGCTTGTCAAGTTCTGCCAAGCGATCCTTCAACTTAACATAATGTTCTGGCTTAGTAACATCATGAGCACAGTAGAAGAAGTGCTTAGAGAATGCTTCTGCTTCGCCATCCTTTGCAGGAATATCCTTAATAGAATTCAAAACTAATTCTTGGAATTCGTCATCGCTCATTTCGTGACGTGAAGTACCAAGTAATGCAAAGTGGTCAGCTAAGTAGCCCTTTTGGTAGAGCTTGAAAAGTGAAGTGTAAAGCTTCCGCTTAGCTAAGTCACCAGTTGCACCGAATAATGTAAGTAATGCCTTATTTTCTGTAGCCAAAATGTTCACTCCTTCTGAATATTCAGAAAATCTTCTAACGATACAATTATATACTTTCAGCAACAATTCTGCATTAAAAAAGGTAAACGTTTTCTCTATGTATATCTTGTAACAATAATGGATCAACCGATTGATATAACTACCTAAAAAGAATTAGGGCAATTTAAAATTAATTGGTCTAGAACAAAACTTTTTTGACTTTTTATACAAAAATGTAAATACTAAGGTGAAAATAAAACCAAACATCGTTGTATATATAAGGGAGCCCTAGTGCCTTGTTTTGGGACATTTGTTTGACGTGTTCCTAAATGAACAATATAATCAAAAAGGAAACATTTAACGGAGGAAGAATATGACTGTACAGATATACCCGTACTTAACATTTGAAAACGCAAAAGAAGCAATGGATTACTATGTTCAAAACTTCGATGCAGAGATTGTTTATCGGCAGCCACTAAGCAAGGAACAAGCTGAAAATTTAGGGTTAGATATTGATGCTTTAAACTCAACAACGTTCCGTGGCGAATTTAGAATTGCTGGTCAAAAAATAATCTGTGCAGATGCAACGATGGCTAATCCGCAATCTTCATCCATGATTTCGATCATGGTTGATTTTGGGGATGATGTAGCTAACGCAAAACAGTTCTTTAACAAATTATCAACCTCCGATGATCAACGAGTAACCATTCCTTTTGGAAACCAGACTGCTGAAGATCAAATAGGGCAAATCGTTGATAAGTACGGGATAACTTGGTCAATCGTATCAAATAATTAAGTGAAAAATTAGATCTTAAAAGGGATAACGGTGAGCTGCCGTTATCCCTTTTAATTTAGAGCTAGATTTAAATGATTTACTTTTCGGTTACTTCATTCCACCGCTTAGTTAAACGACCATAAATTACTTCAATATCTTGTGAAGTTCCCCGTAGTTCGTAATCTGCAAGGAATGGTGCGTCAAATTGCTTGGCATACTTACGAGCAGTCAAACAGTATTGTTCATTGAAGTTCCGGTTACCGCTACCAACAACTCCGATACATTGTTTAGCGTTATCACCATAAGCGATGTATTTCCCAAGAGAGTTAGTCATGATTTCGGTAAAACCAGATGTAATTCCGTCTCCACCATCTAAGTAGGTAGGAACAAATACGAAAAATGGTTCCTTTTCTTCTGCAGGCTCAGTTTGATCCGTAACTTCTTTAAGATTTAAAAGTGGATTTTCCGGGTTGAAACTGTGTTGCTGCTTAGCGTATGTTTGCATACGGGTAAGAAATGAACGCGTATTCCCTTCAATTGAGATATAAATGATGTTCATTGCTGTCATTTGTGTTCCTCTTTCTTTTATAACGTGATTCGCTCTCTATCTATTTTAGATGAAGAGCTTGATAAATAACAGTATAAATTATGTTATCTATAGAAATGAAAGTCAAATTAACAGTTATTAAAATGAATGAAAATGGTTACAAACAATAGGTAGTTAGTAGATTTAGACTATTATTTTTTAAGTAAAGATTAAAACAATTTTATCGTTGCAAAAACAGTATATTTATATAATTACATGATAAAATTGATCTATAAACGTTACTTATTTTGGGGAGGATTAGACTTGAGTAGTATTGTCTTAGATAATTTGACATTTGATGCCAAATCTGGTGATCAATTAGAAAATGTTTCATTAGAGCTGACTTCACCACAAGTAGTTGCCTTTTGTAGTAATGATAATGGTGCAACAGCTGCATTGAAGCAACTCCTTGATGCTCAGGGAAGCATTGAAAAGGGAAATGTCCGGGTGGATGGTGAACCGCTGGGTAAATTTAAGCGTCGCCGTGGGAACCCAATGGTAGCTCATTTTGATGATATTGAATTGAAGGGCAAGACCGTTTTGAAAGCCGTTAAAAATACTTTGAAGCATTATCAAAACGTACTAACAATTGATCAAACCAACCAAATGCTTGAGTCTTTGGGAATTGTTCCTGGGAAACGACTCACTGAACTTACCCCTGATGATCAACAAAAGCTACGGATTGTTTTGCTCCTTTCTTTGTGTCGGCCAATTGTTCTTCTTGACGATGCTCTTGATGGGCTTGAAGAAGATAGCCGCTTGATCATTGGTGATTTGATTGCTGACTATACGCGTAAAACTAATTCATTAGTTATTTTTACTAGTCAAGATGTTTCAACATTAATGCGGTATTCAAAGACAATCTACTACTTCGAGGGTAGCCATCTAACTTCTGCGCGGAACGTTGAGATGGCAGATAGTGTTGACTGCGTAGTTACTGTTATTGGGACTGGTTTCCCAGTAGAAAATGCTGTTAAACTTGGTGCTCATATGTTGGAAGAAGCACCAAAAGAAACACGTTTCCTGTTTACTGGAAATATTCAAGTGTTACTACCACTGCTAGAACAGAGCACCATTACAGATGTGCGGATTGAAGATGCGACTGTCGAAGATGAATTAATGACTTGGTAATTTAAAAAGGAGGGCTGCACGTGGGAAGAGTAGTATTGGTTGAAGATCGTGGTGATAATCTCGCTGCAGATATTATTAAGAAGGTACCAGATGCTGTTGTCTCAACCAATTTCAAGGTACAACTTCAAGCAGGTGACGTTCTCTGTTGGCTACCATTACCTAATGATTACGTTGATGATCAGGTTCAAGAATTAGCTAGCTTGATAGATAAGTCTGTTTTTTTGCCAAGAAAAATCGTGATGTTAAGTATCCCTGGAACTGCAGACGATGCTTCATTAGAACAAGTAGAAAAATGGTATGGCAAAAAGGCACGCTCATTAATAATGATGCACCAGTACGCAATCAAAATGATTGATGAACTCGAACTTCCATATACAATTGTTCGAATTCCCCAACTAACTACTGAGAAAACCAGCGCGAAGATTATTGCTGAAGGTCAGCCAATGACTGGTGGAAAGCTGGGAATTGATCAAGTAGTAGCGGTGTTACAAAGCATCTTTGATACAGAACGCTACCGTAATCAATCAATTGGAATTATTAATGATGAAGGAGGGCAACAATGACAGATTTAACTGAATTCAAACGTTGGGAAAACAATATTTCACGAGTTCATTTTCCAAAATGGAAAGAATTGCCAAGCTTAGGTCTTTATGTTGATCAAGTAGCGGCAGTTATTAACGAGTATTTAGGAAGTCTGGGGATGGAGCCCCTTACTAAATCGATGATTAATAACTATGTGAAGAAGAAAGCCATTCAAGCCCCGATTAAGAAAAAATATGCTGTTAACCAGATCGTTGACTTATTGTTAATTGGCTTCTTTAAGAATACTTTTGCAATTGATGAAATCCGTCGGGGAATTCTTCAAGTTACAACAAATGATTACCCGCAACAGGCTTACGATCGCTTTGTGGATATTTTGAATGCCCGATTGAATAACGAAGACGTTCCAAATGATCCTAATTTCAATCTGGCTAACGACCGGTTAATGAAACTAACAATCAATGCAGCACTATCCAGTCTAGAAGCAAAAAAGCTCTTAGCAGTGATGGCAAAAAATGATCAGCCTAAAGATGAAGTAGAAAAACCAAAGAAGTAATAAAAATGGCCGGCGATTTTCGCCGACCATTTTTATTATGATTTGTGTTCATTTCATAGCATTCAGTAGGCTAGTTTTCAGCTGCGTTTGGTTTGCTTTGCATTCTCTTTCGAGTATCAGTGGAGATAATTTTATAAATAGCGGCAAAGAGGGGAACAGTGAACATCATTCCGAGGATCCCGTAAATACCGCCACCAACAATGACTGCAGCAAAAACCCAAACACTAGGTAAGCCGATTGATTTACCGACAACTAACGGGTATGTTACTCGATTATCAAATTGTTGCAAGACGATAATGAAGATTAAGAAGAAACCTGCTTGTATTGGTGAAACGGCAAAGATAATTACGACTCCGATACTAGCACCAAGAATGGCACCAATAATTGGAATTAACGCCCCAATAGCCGTGACAGCACCGATCATTGATGCGTATGGCATTCGGAGAATACTCATTCCAATAAAACACGAAATTCCCAAAATAGCTGCATCCTTACATTGACCAGCAATATAACTACTATATGAGTCATTAAAAACGCTAATGACATAGAAAATCTTTTTGCTGAACTTAGGAAGGTAGGCATTGATGAGCCGCTTGCTTTGTCGTCCTAACATTTCTTTATAAATTAGAAGGTAGATTGAGAAGAAGAAGGCAATTACAGCTGTGGTAACTGCTGATACTAGTGAAGAAGCAGTTGAAACGACAGCTTTAAACGTTCCGCCAAAGCCGACTGATAAGTACTTTCCAAGTTGATTCCACTTAATTTTTTCCAGATCAAAGCTATTCCATAAAGCATTGAGATCCTGATTTCGTTCAATTGCCTTAATGAACTTATTGATTACTTGACCATGATTAGTAACTAATAGTTTTACACAAGAAACTAATTCAGGAATGACTAATGAAGTAACGATTGCTAGGATCAGAATGATTGTTAGATAAGAGAAAACAATACCGAAAAGACGGCGGAATTTCAGTGCTCGTGGTGATTTAAAAACTTTTGAATAAAGTTGCTCATACTGGTTAAGAAGTAGGTTAACAATATAGGCAACTATACAACCAATTAATAATGGTAGTGCAGCACCAGTAATTGAACTGCAAAGCTTAGCGACTGTTGGCCAGTACCTTACCGCAAGATAGAGAATAAACAATGCAAGTGCCAGAGACACATGACTTTTTTGAATTTTTAATTTCACGATTAGCTCCTTAATTTAGTTCTTGAGCAATCTTAGTCAAATAACGATGACTGGCAACTTGTTCTCGACAATTACTTTGGTCCTTAAGATTAATTTCATAAATGCTAGTAGCTTTAGGATTTAATAATTTGAGTACAGGTGCCCAGTCAATCTTTCCTTTGCCTAATTGCAAACTATCATGAGTTTGTCCCATAGAATCAACGAGGTGATAATGAACGACGTGATCGCGAAGGTGCTTAAGGGATGCTTGTAGAGCTTTATTATCACCGTGCATTTCGATGAAACAGTGTGAAGTATCAAAAGCTAACCGGTAATTATGAGCTAAGATTTCATCCTCTTGTGCAGGATGACCATACGCAAAGACGGGGGCAATGGAGTTTTCAAACATAATATGATTACCACCGGCTTTTGCAAAACGATCAAGTCGGGAGTAAACGGCTTGCCGAGCTGCCTCTACATTGGGATAAAGGTCGACCATTTGCTGAACTTCTTTTCCGGCATAATCACCGTGGACTAATACTTGGATATTTCGCTTCTTTGCCAGGTTAATTAATTGCTCTGTTGAAGTTTCAATGAAACGGTAAAGCTCTGGAAAATCTTTTTCTGGAGCGACTACTTCAGAATGCCATTGCTTAAATACCATTGGGTGATGGATCACAATGTTAGTAATCCCTTTCGACTGGACATACTGTACAGCTTCGTCAAGGTGACGATAGCCTTCAGGAGTAAAGTCGTTTGCATCGGTATAAAATTCATAGACATCTGGATGGAATTGGAGACGATCGTCAATTTGTTGGCGATTACTACTTCCCTTTAAGCCAAGTAATGGTGAATACATATTAATTGCCTCCTCAATATTTAACTATATTCTAACAGATTCGAGTTTAGAGCGAAAAATGGTAAGATAGGTTTGTTAGGTGGTGTTTCACATGAAACGGTTGATGGAATGGCGGCCATTAATAATTGGGCCACTACTTCCGCTAATGTGGATGAGCTGTTGGCTGACGTATGTAACGATTGCTAAGGGGATGGCAATTAAGTTCGTTGAACCAGCAGAACTTCAAGAATCGTTGTTATTAATTTCTGGGGTAGTTGTTGTCATCAATGTTTATAATTTGGTTTTGATTTACCATGAAACGACGCTAATTAAAACAATTTATTTTTACTCAATTTTAGCAATTCTTCTCGCATTGACGATCATTTGTTCATTAGTATTAGCGTGGAGTGATCCAGTTCGCATTATGACTCCTGAACGTCTTTCTGGATGGGTAGTAATTTTTGTCTTGCTAACAGCAATTCAAGGATTATTAGGAAATTATTTTGCATTAGTGACACGTCACCAGGTGGCAATCGAGAGTCCCAGAAGTTCATTAGTATTAGCAAGTGTATGTCTAACGCTGACTTCTTTAATTGCAATACCAGCTTTAACTAATGGGATTTCTTGTCGTCAGGGATGGATTGCCCTTCTGACAATTTTTCTGATAGCAAATACTGCTTTGGGGTTTATCAATACCAACTGCTTGTTTAAACCATTAGCAGTCCAACAGAGTGTTACTTATAAGCTCCTGGTTGGGATCAATTTAGCATCCTTTTTCATTAGTATTCTAACTGGCCTTGATACGGTGACCGTTCGCTGGATCAGTCCTCATTTTGATTTGTTAGCTGTTTGTATGTTAACCGCACTTACAGTTTATGGGATAAGCACAGCGATCATTGCTGGAATGCAGCGGTACGATAATGATTATCGTTATGGTCACGTAAATGGACGGGAACGTTTATGGGTAGTTGTTGGTGCGGTCTTGTTCATGGCTTTGTTATTGATTGAGTGTTATATGTTGAGTGTATAAAAGAAGCGTCGAACGTTTGAAAAAATGTTCGACGCTTCTTTTATATTAAAGGTTCTTATCCATAATGAAGGTTAATTTTGAAAGTTCAAGGCCATGCATGATGAGCTTACTCATTAACTTCTTAGTCCGTTTTGCCATTTCAGCAACCATCTTGTGAGTTTCACTACTCAAATATGCGGAAGCTTCCTTGTCATCCATTCCTTCAACCTTAGGAGCTACTTCATTAACCCAACGGTAGAAGTATTCACGAGAATCTTTCAAGTAGTTAAGATCATCTTGAGCAAATTCAGCGTGGTGAGATTCAACAATCATTGAAAGTGCACGGTACATCCAGTAAGCACTCTTTAGGTCCATGTTAAGTTCTTTTGGTGTTTCACGGTAACTAACATCAATATCGTCAGCATTACCAAAAAATGGAACGTATGGTGTAAAAGTTGGAATACCAAAACTCATCCACATAATTGTTGATGCAGCTTCTGGCAAATCATTCCGTACTTGAAGAACATGTGAGTTTTGAGTCCGGTTAAGTGAGATTGGACGGAACAGGTGCTTTTGTTCTTCAGTACCATGGCCCAGTGGATCGTATGGGGTACCTTGATAATGACTACTTAGGATCTTTTGCACATCAGCTAAAGTAATCCGATGGTTGGTCCGCATAATGAATGGCAAGTCAAAGTCAAGCGGATCTTGTTCAATGCTTGGATTGAGAAGCTTGTGTCCATACCATTGCCGAGGAGTGTTGTAATGTTGATCAAAAACATCAGCAGTTCCAAAGATATGGCGGAAGTCCCAACCATGCTTGTCGGGATTTAGGTTGTTCTTTTCAACGAAGTCTTGAATACCATCTGACCACATAAAGTTATCAGGGTCATTGAAGTCTACTTGTTGAATGGCAACCCGGTTTCCAGTTACGGCATAAGCATCATCAGGAATTCGTTCAGCAACCCAGTGATGTCCAGTAACAATTTCCATGTACCAAACATCATTCTTATCGCTGAAAATTACACCGTTACCTTCAGCGGAACCATACTTGGCGATTAATTGGCCAAGGTATTTAACACCGTCTTTAGCGCTATCAATAAAGGGCAGAGTAGCGGCCACAATTAGGTCTTCGTTAATACCAGATTCAGTGTTTAGTGGGTCACAGGCAAGAACCCGTTCATTGGCGTAAACACTTTCGGTAGCACTCATGCCGACATTCTTCTCGTTAAAGCCACTTTCATCAAAAACCCCTTCAGTCTTGTAGTTAACATTAGGAGTCCCTTGGTAACGGTAACCGTCTGCTGGACGATCAACGACACATTTGTTTAAGTAGGCTTTTACTTGATTTGGGTGGTTATGGTAAGCAGGGTAAGTAACGAAACGTTGTGGTGTTAATGGACCAAACGTATCATCATTCCGTGCGGCCATTGTTGAACCATCGATGGTGGCATCTTTACCAACCAAAACGGTAGTACAAGCGGATAGGTTTTTCTTCATTTAATTCAAGACCTTTCTAGATAAAACATAAAAAAGTGATCATTTTTATTTTAATCTTCTTAGATCTGGTTATCAATTATTCACGCCAGGTAAGTATCGTTAGAATGGCAAGCGTAATCAAGTCGAGAACCAACGAAATCGCTAGGGCAATATAAACCCATGATAGCCAGGATCTTAACCAAACGGAAACAACTGCTGGAGTGGTAAAAAGACTGACAAAGAAACTTACAATTAAGATAATAGTTAGGAGTGTCAGAAGACCAGAACCACTATTTTTTAAGTCAGCGCTACTTAAGTCAAAACCACCGATATTAATATTGATAACTAAGATGAGCCAAATAAAAAATTTACTCCAGGAAAATGCAGCAGTGGTTGTTGAAAGACTGAACCAGCTTAAGATTCCTGGCATTAGCCAATTCGTAATCAGAATTAATACGGCGGTGTTACCAACGATCGGTGCAATACCAATAAAGACGTTGCCGACACGTTGATAAAGGCTGTGATTGTTCCATGAGTGATCGACGCTTCCTAGACTATTATCGTTTGGATCATGTGGATTGGGAAAGTGTAATAGTCGCATCCTAGTAATGCGATGACCGAAAAGAACGGCAACCAGAGAATGACTGAGTTCATGGATGATTACACCGATTCCACCGAGAAGTAATTGTGCTTTAACACCCCAAATATTTACAATTAATTGCTTGTTATGCCGACTGATTAATGAAAGAGAACCACCCAAAAGAATCGGAATTAAAAACAGGTAGATTCCAATTAACTTCAGGGTGGTTAAATATTGTAAGATCATTGGCTAAGCATGTTGCTCAAGATCAGCAAATTCAGCATGGACTAATTTTGCAAGATCCTCAGCATTTAATTTTACTGAACGGCCAACCTTACCAGAAGAAACGTAAATTTCTCCTTGTTCTTTTGCTTCGTTGTCGATGAAGATTGGGTACTGGAATTTCTCGTAGATCCCAATAGGGGTGTTAGCACCATGAACATAGCCGGTAGTCTTTAAAAGGTTCTTTAGTGGCACCATATTGACTTTCTTATTTCCAGAAACTTTTGCCAACTTCTTTTCATCTAAGTGTTGATCAACCGGGATGACCCCAACAAGTGGACCGGTGACATTACCTGAAAGGACAAGGGTCTTGTAAATGTGGTGTTCATCAACACCAGTATGATCTACTGACATCGTCCGCACATCACCATCTTGGTGGGTAGGGAATTCAGCTTGTTCGTAAGTAATTTTGTTTTTATCCAGGATTTGTTCAACCTGGGTCTTCTTCATTTTACTTTTTTTCTTTTTACTCATAATTTTATTAAACTCCTTTTCTGGGACGAACCAATTTTTCTTGAAATAGATACCAATTTTAAATAGGTCTGCTATACTAGATAATAATTATTAATCGTTAAATTATTTGAGGAGTAGTAAATGACATGGCAGATTTAGTATACCGCTCTGTAATGAGAGATATAAAACAAAAGATCCTGGCAAACCAATACCCGGGGATGAAGCTTCCAGACGAACGAAGCCTCAGTGCGAGTTATAAGGTAAGCCGGAGCTCAATCAAACGAGCACTGGGAGTTCTTGCCCAGCAGGGGATCATATTTAAGAAACGAGGTTCAGGAACCTTCATTAACCCGTTATATCTGAAAAATCGTTCCTTATTTCGGTATGAAGGCAGTAACTTGGGGGTTACTGACAGTTTCAAATTTGGTGATAAAAAACAAAGTATCAAATTAATGGATTACCAAGTCATTCCGGCAAGTAAGGATCTCCAACAAGACCTCTTCCTTGATGATAATGATTTTGTCTATAAGATCAAACGGTTGCGGCTAATTGATAACCAGCCATTTATCATTGAAACAGGTTATATCCCAATTAAGATCATTCCAACCCTTTCTCCAGATATTGTTAAAAGCTCGATTTTTAATTATTTGGAAAACGCAAAGGGAAAACGGGTTACAAAATCATTCATGTCGATCAGTGTTGCTCCATCAAAGGCAGACGATCAACGGCTCCTTAAATTAAAGCCTAATGAACCAGTAGCCATTATGGAAGGTGTTTTCTTCCTCGATGACGGTACTCCATTTGAAGTTTCAAATATGCGGGTTCATTATCGTTACATGAAATATGATACATTTGTAAGCTTAGATCAGGAAAGTTAAATTGAATATAGTAGAAATTTCAGTAGTTGTTATTGAGATCAACTGCTGGAATTTTTTAAAATGTCGCTTTGATTTTAAACCATAATTTGTGGAAACCATATGCTGAGGCAAATGAGCAGGCAACGGTTAGCAAGTACAGGATAATTAATAGTAAGAATGGATTTGTTCTTAGCCAGAGACTTTTACCTAATGACCAAATCCAATAGAGCCAGAAAACGTGTGAAAGGTAAGCACGATGAGCGAAGTCTGCAATATGGTGAAACCAAGCTAACCAATGACTATTATCATGGATGTGGTGTAGATGCAGTGCGGTTACAGCTAATATAGCTGTGATATTATAGAAAATCATTGATGGTAGGTAGTAAGGGGCATTGGCAAGCCTTACTGGGAGACCAAAATTAAAGAAATTACGGGTAACTAAAAGGTAGAGTAATCCCCAGGCAATCAATGTTAGCCACCAGAACTTAATTAAGAAAGGAAAAAGTTGTTGGTGAAAGCTCCATAATAGAGTACCGAGGACTGCGAAAACAATGAAACTGGGGAAGACACGATCTAGCAGGTACCAATTACGACTATGTGGTCCATGGAATACCTGAAGTTCATACATAATGTGCCAGCATGCCTGAAAAACTAAGGCGATAATAAAAACGAGCCAACCACGGCGGGCATTTCCCTTAACCCAGCGAGCGATCCACCAAAACAATGGTGTAATGATGATGAATTGGAGCATCATAACGTTGTACCACAAGTGAGCGGCCGCATTTCCGTTAATGAACTGCCAGAAGAAAGTTATTAGGTTGTGGTAGGGACGCCCTTGTTGAAGCTGGGGAGTCAATACTAAGTAAGTTAAAGTCCACCAAATTGAGGGGACAAAAAGCATATGCCAGCGGTTTCGCATGTATAGTGGGTAGTTCATTAAGTTAGCATTAGGATTTGTTCGAATCGTGGAATAGAGGATTCCAAAGATGAACATTGGTGCGGCATATTTAACTAACTCATAGATCCCACCTAAAGTAAATTCTTCTACTGTTGTCTTAGCTGTTTGGATGACTAACGTTAATATCGATTGCAACATTACCGCAAGAACTGCAAAAGTTTTAGCGTAGTCACCAACATCAGCTGGATATGAATGCTTCATTCTGCTTCCTTCTCTGTAAACTAAATTTAATATAATTTTTTCAGTGATTAGTATACAATAGTTGCTGTTATGTATAATGATAACGCAATAAGAGTCCGGCCTTTTTGATATGTCAAAATTCAATTTTAAAATTGGATCGGATCAATTTTGAAAAAGGTTGACTTTTGATTTAAATCCGTTATTATTATTATTGTAAATTTGAATGATTTACGTATTGTTTAAAAGCAAGAACGTATCTATTTATTCAGAAGGAGTGTTTATTAGAATGGCAGTAGATTACGATTCCAAGCAATACTTGGAAAGTGTTGATGCTTACTGGCGTGCAGCTAACTACCTTTCAGTTGGTACATTGTTCTTAATGAACGACCCACTGTTACGTCAACCATTACAAGCAAAAGATGTTAAGCCAAAGCCAATTGGTCACTGGGGTACTATTGTTCCTCAAAACTTCATTTACGCACACTTGAACCGTGTAATTAAGAAGTACGACCTTGAC